>JBOHCO010001283.1:0-2404 GCA_050698895.1 Streptosporangiaceae bacterium | reverse complement strand
GCCTGCCGCAGCTGGTACAGCGGCTTGTCCCCGGCGGTGAGCGTGTCCCCGAGCCAGGTGACGGGCCGCTCGATCGACGGATTGGCCGCTGCCTCCACGAAGAACCGCACCTCGCCGGCGGGGCGGGCCGGGGAGGCAGGTGGGGGGGCCAGCCGGCTCAGCCGCACTGTCCGCTGCCGCGGATGCAGCCCGTGCACCGGAGACCCGTCCGGCAGGTAGATCAGCGCCTCGGCCGAGAAGCCGGGACTCCCGCCGAAGCCGAGATCGATGACCGCCACGACCTCCTGGACCGCCCACTCCGGCGGCACCACCGCGTGGAACAAGAACCAGGTCGTGCCCCACGGCCTGCCCCAGGGCTCGCCCACCTCGACCGGCCGGTACTCGGCCGCCAGTCCTTCGGCAGGCGGCACCGGCTCGCCGGGCACGTGCCAGGCGGCTACCTGCAACGGCACCGTCGCACCGTGCACCGCGGGGCGGATGCGCTCCCGCAGCACCCGGTCCAGGCGCCGCTCGGTCAGCAGGCGGTCGTCATGCATCAGATCTGCTCCTCAGATATGGGGCGGTGTGGCGCACCGGCGCGGCGTGCCACGGCACGCCGCACCGGCTTACTGTCAGCGGTCAGCTCTTAGGCCGGATGTAACCGTCCTCCAGCATGACCGTCAGCTCTTGTGTCATGATTCCCTGGCCCAGGACATTCCACAGCGGGCTCGTGCCCTGCGAGTTCACGGGCGGCCAGTTGGTGAAGCTCTGCGACGAGTAGGGGAACTGGTACACCTTCGTCGCATAGGTGATGAACGGCAGCTGCTGGTTGACCACGCGGGCCCAGTCCCAGACCAGCTTGTTCATCTCCGGGCCCGGCCCGACCTTCTCCGACTCCGAGTCGATGGTGGCGGGGATGTTGACCTTGCCCAGCCCGGGGACCGTCATGCTCGGCCCGAAGCCCAGGCCGCGGTCACCGGAGTAGTTGCCGACATTCTCGTAGTTGGTAATCGAGCCCAGCAGCTGGTCGAAGTTGTTATAGAGCGGGTTGGGGCCGCCCTGGAGATCCATCGACAGCTGGAAGTCGCCCTTGAACACGTCGTTGGCCTGGGTCGTGCCCTGAGTCGCGTCGAGGCTGGAGTGGATCCCGAAGGCGGTCAGGGCGCTGGACGCCTCGTCGAACGAGGAAACGATGTCGCTCGTCGCGGAGTTGACCAGGAACGTCAGGGTGAACGGCTTGCCGTTGGGCATGATCCACTGTGAACCGCGCTTGTGGAACCCGGCCGAATCCAGCAGCGAGGTGGCCTTGGCATGGTTCACCGGATAGGTATTGAGCTGGCTGATCTCGCTCGGCGTGAGATAGATCGGGTTGAGGTAGGTGGGCAGCCCGTCGGGGACGGTGTTCAGGACGCCGCCCCGGTCGGCGATCGAGGCGCCGCCGTAGGCCGACGCGACCATGTTCGCCCGCGGTATCACGTACGCGATCGCCTGGCGCACCGAGGTCATGTTCAGGGGGTAGGCATGGCTGTTGAACACGAGACTGAAGGTGAATCCGCGGGGGATCGCCGTGTGTGACCCCTGGGTCGACTGCCACCGCTTCAGGATCGCCGGCGACATGTAGACGTTGGAGAAGTCCGCCGCGGCCGAGAAGAGCTTCGGGTAGATGGCCTGGTTCTGGTCATTGAGGTAGTCGATGCCGGGAATGTGCACCTTGGCGGCGTCGTAGAAGCTCGGCGACTTCACGAGCAGGGCCTCGGCGGTGTTAATGGCCTTGAGCGTGAAGGGACCGTCACCGATAATCTTCGGCACGTTGAGGGCGGAGAGCTTCTTGAATGCCGCCTGCATCGCCGAGTACTGCGGCATCTTCGCGGCGCCGGCCGAGTCCGTGAAGTCCTTGGCCCAGTACGCGACTTCATCCTGCTTAAGCGACGGGGTCACGATCTGGCCGTAGGTGCTGGCCGGCAGCATGGTCTGCGGGAAGAACTCATCCTCAAGGAGCGCCACGTTGGTGCCCGGCCGTGTCGTGACCACCACCTCGTGAGAATTCGGCGCGGTCACGTTAGAGATATAAAGCCATCCGCCGGTGCCGGTGCCAGTGCCGCCGAGGCCGTTCAGCAGGATCGTGTCGTAGACGTCGGTGCTGGTGACCGGCTTGCCGGTCTCCCACTTCACCCCCGGTCGCAGGTGGATAGTCAGGGTGTTCCCGCTGACCTGCCAGCTGCTGGCCAGCTGAGGCGTGAAGCTGGTCAGGCTTGGATCGTTCTCGACCGCCAGCGGCAGCTGGATCAGCCCTTCGCCGATGGTGAGGGCGATCGGGCTGTAGGCATTGAGCGACCACGTAGTACCCCAGCTACAGCACGGGTCCCATTTCAGGTACGCGGCCGTGCCGCCTCCGCCGCCTCCGCCGCCTCCGCCGCTGCTGCAC
>JBOHCO010001282.1:0-15334 GCA_050698895.1 Streptosporangiaceae bacterium | reverse complement strand
CGGCGCAGGGCGCCGCGGACCACCTCGGGGTCGCTGGTGGTCCAGAACGGCGGCAGCGACGCGCGCAGGAAGCCGCCGTACCGGGCCGTGGCCAGCCGCGGGTCGAGCACGGCCACGACGCCCTTGTCGGACATCGTGCGCAGCAGCCGGCCGGCGCCCTGGGCCAGCAGCAGCGCCGCGTGCGAGGCGGCGACGGTCATGAACCCGTTGCCGCCCCTGGCCGCCACGGTGCGCTGGCGGGCCGAGGCCAGCGGGTCGTCCGGGCGCGGGAACGGGATCCGGTCGATGACCACCAGCTGGAGCGACCGGCCGGGCACGTCCACGCCCTGCCACAGCGAGATGGTGCCGAACAGGCAGGTCTCCTCGTCCTCGGCGAACTTGCTGACCAGGAGCGAGGTGCTGTCCTCACCCTGGCACAGCAGCGGGAAGCCGAGTGTCTCGCGCAGCTCGGCGGTGGCCTGGCGGGCCGCGCGCATGGAGGAGAACAGGCCGAGCGTCCGGCCGCCGGCCGCGCCGATCAGCTCGCGCAGCTCGGTGAGATAGGCCTCGGGCAGCCCGTCGCGGCCGGGCTGGGGCAGGTGCCGCGCGATGTACAGGATGCCGCTGCGCGGGTGGTCGAACGGCGAGCCGACGTCCAGCCCGGTCCAGTCCAGCTGGTGCGGCTCGGCCTTCTCGTCTTCCCTGGTGGCCGGCCCGGCGCCGGCGCTCTCCTTGACCTCGGCCGGTTTCCCGGCCGTCTCGCCCGCCCCGACACCGGTCAGCGGCAGGCCCCACTGCCGGGCCAGTGGCTCGAAGGACCCGCCCAGGGCCAGCGTGGCCGAGGTCAGCGCCACCGTGCGCTGGCCGAACAGGCGGCTGGCGAGCAGGCCGCCGACCTGGAGCGGCGCTACCCGCAGGGACACCGGTCGCGAGGAGTCGTCCGGCGGCCGGTCCAGCCACACCACGTCCGGACGGTTCGCGATCTCCGACGCGAACGCCTTCAGCATCTCCGCCGCCGCCCCCGACAGCTCGTCCAGCGATGCCGCCGCGGCCTTGGCCGCCGACACCCGGTCCACGTCCTGGTCGCCGCCGCCGGCGGTCGACCTGAGCTGCGCGGCGCAGCCCGCGGCGGCGTCGCGGACCGAGGCCAGCGCCACGCCCAGCTCCTGCGCCAGGAAGTCCAGCCGTCCGGCCGGGATGTCGGTGACGGCCCGCTCCAGCCCCGCGCCGGCATCGCGCAGCGCGCTGGTCAGCTTCTCGTCCACCAGCTTGCCGCACCGCCGGGCCGCGGCCTCCACGCCGACCGCGGACAGCTCGGCGGAGGCGACCGAGGTCACCCGGTCGACCAGCTCGTGGGCCTCGTCGATGACCACCACGTCGTGCTCGGGCAGCACGTCGAAGCTCTCGATGGCGTCGATGGCCAGCAGGGCATGGTTGGTCACCACGACGTCGGCGTGCCCGGCCCGGTCGCGGGCCTGCTCGGCGTAGCAGCGCGAGCCGAACGGGCAGCGCTGCACGCCGATGCACTCCTGGGCGCTGACCGACACCTGGCGCCAGGCCCGGTCGTCCACGCCGGGGACCAGCTCATCACGGTCCCCGGTCTGGGTGTCGGCGGCCCATTCGTGCAGCCGCTTCACCTGGCGGCCGATGGCCGAGGTCTGGCCCGGGTCGAACAAGGTGTCCTCGGGGTCGGCCGGCGCGTCCCCCTTGGCTCGCAGCAGGCACAGGTAGTTGCGCCGGCCCTTGAGGATCGCGAACACCGGGTCGCGGCCGAGCTGATCGCTCAGCGCGGTGGCCAGCCGGGGCAGGTCCCGGTCGATGAGCTGGCGCTGGAGCGCGATCGTCGCGGTGGACACCACCACCGTGGCGTCCTGCTCCAGGGCGTGGCGGATGGCGGGGACCAGGTAGGCCAGCGACTTGCCGGTGCCGGTCCCGGCCTGGACGGCGAGGTGCTGCCCGGTCTCCATGGCCCGGCCGACCGCCTCGGCCATCCGCACCTGGCCCGGCCGCTCCGCGCCGCCGATCCCGGCCACGGCGACGGCGAGCAGGTCGGTGATGCCGGGCAGCTCCGCCCGGTCGGCCGAATCGAGCCGGCGCGGGCGCGCGTCGGAGGTGGGAGCCTGAGCGGAGGGCACCCCTGCACGGTATCGCCCCGCACCGACGGCCACGGACCGGTCCGGGGCTAAGCGAGGGCAGACACGGATAGCGAAGGATGGCGGATGATAGCGGAGGATAGCGGGGTGGCCGATCTCCTGGTCCTCGTGCCCGCGCCCGTGCTCGGCCCGGCCAGCTGGCAGCCCGCCGCCGACGGGCCGACCCCGGTCGTGGGCGACGACTTCCTGCCCCACCTGCGCCAGCTCGCGCGCGACGGCGTGGTGCCCGCCTGGCCGCAGTGGTTCCCTGAGGCCGAGGCGGCCAGCCAGCGGGGCTGGCCCGTGGAGGGGCTGCCGGGCAGCCACCTGCACATGCTGGTCGATCCGGCCGCGGTGGCCGCCGCTCTGGTCAGCTGGTGACGCCAGTCAGTTGATGACGCCAGTCAGCTGGTGACGCCAGTCAGCTGGTGACGTCGGCCGTGCTGAACCGGGCCCAGGCGATCGCAGCGAAGATGACCGCGTAGATCCCGAACGACAGCAGGCCCTGCCCGATCTCGCCCCAGGCCACCGGCGAGCGGAGCAGCCCGTCGAACGACAGCCACCAGTGCGTGGGCAGGAACGGGTGCACGACCGAGAACTGGGGCACGTTGTCGGCCACCTCGCTGCCGATGGTGACGACCAGGATGGCGGAGATGGCCGCGATGGCGTGCTCGGTGAACGTGGAGACGGCCAGGCCGATGGCGGCCAGCGCGCCCATGCCGGCCGCCACGTACAGGGCGACCAGGAGCAGCCGCAGCAGCCCGTCAGCCAGCGGCACGGTACTGCCCGACAGCAGGGTCACCGGCCCGATCGGGAAGGCCGCGGCACCGACCGCCAGCGAGACCAGGGCGATCAGCAGGCTGCAGACCAGGCAGAAGCAAAGGAGCGCGGTGTACTTGATGCCCAGCAGCCGGGTCCGGCCGGCCGGGACGGTGAGCAGGTAGCGCAGCGTGCCGTGCCCGGCCTCGCCGGCCACGCTGTCGCCGGACACCACCGCCACCGCGAGCGGCAGGACGAGCGTGAGCATGACGGTCAGGGCCAGGAAGGCCAGGAACACCCCGTTCCCGGCGACCTGGTCGAGGAAGGGCGGCCCCTGGCCGCTCGAGCTGGGGCCGGCCAGCCGCAGCGCGATCCCGACCAGCACCGGGATCGCGGCCAGCACGGCGAGCAGGATCAGGTTGCGCCAGCGCAGGAAGATCAGGCGCAGTTCGGAGCGCAGCAGGCGCAGCCAGGCCACGGCCGGGACGGGCCGGTGCTCCGGCGGCCGGGGCGCCAGCCTGGGCGGGGCCGGCAGCTCAGCCGTTGACATCGAAGCCCTCCCCGGTGAGCTCCACGAACAGGTCTTCCAGGCTCGGCCGCTGGGTGTTCAGCCCGGCCACCCGGACCCCGCCGTAGACCAGCGCGGCGTTGATGTCCTCCGGGGCCTGGTCGCCGAGCCTGGCGCTGACCTGATCCCCCGCGATCTGGATGTCGGCCAGCCCGAAGTCGCCGAGCACCTTGGCCGCCAGCGCGGCGTCGGCGGTACGGACCCTGATCCCGGCCGCGCCCCGGCCGCGCAGCTCGTCCAGCGTGCCCTCGAAGACAAGCTGGCCGGCCCGCATGACCCCGACGTGCGAGCAGATCTGCTCGACCTCGGCCAGCAGGTGCGAGGAGACGAACACGGTCGTGCCGTCCGCCGCGATCTGCCGGATCAGCCCGCGCACCTCCCTGGTGCCCTGGGGGTCCAGGCCGTTGGTGGGCTCGTCCAGGATCATCAGGTCGCGGTGGCGGAGCAGGCCCGCGGCGATGGCCAGGCGCTGCTTCATGCCCAGCGAGTAGGCGCGGTAGTGCTTGGCTGCGGCCGCGGTCAGGCCGACCCGCTCGAGGGCCTCGCCGATGCGGGCGTCGGCCGTCCGGGGGTTCACGGTCCGGTCGGCGGCGTCACCCCGGGCCAGGTTGGCCCGGCCGGACAGGAACGAGTAGAAGGCGGGCCCCTCGACCAGCGAGCCGACCCGGGGCAGCACGTCGTTGGCGCCGTCCGGCATGCCGACGCCGAGCAACTGGTGGCGGCCGCTGGTCGGCTGCACCAGGCCGAGCAGCATCCGGATGGTGGTGGTCTTGCCCGACCCGTTGGGGCCGAGGAAGCCGTATACCGAGCCGTGCGGCACGGCCAGGCTGAGGTTGTCCACGGCGAGCTGGCCGCTGCGGAAGCGCTTGGTCAGGCCGCGGGTCGCGATGGCCAGCTCGCCGGCGGGCTCGGGACCGGCCTCCGCCCGGGGCTCGGGACCGGCCTCGGCCAGAGGCTCGGCGGGCGCGTCGGCCGGAGGCTCGGCGCGGGCGGACCAGCGCAGCTCGGCCTCGCGCCGGGCGTCCGGCGTCAGGTCGGCCGGGGCGCCGTCGGTGGCAGGACCGAAGCTGATCTCGTCTGGCTGGGAGGGGTGCGGCGGGCTCACTTGAGGGTGGCGGCGTCGGCGTAGAGCACGGAGGGCTGCACGGCGCCCGCCAGCACCGCGCCCTTGCTGGTGATCAGGATGTCGAGCAGGCTGGTCCGCAGCAGGCGCCCGCTGCCCCACGCGCCGTGCACCGGCGTGGCCGCGTTCAGCAGCGGCCCGAGCGCCGCCGGGCCGGGGCCCGCGGCGACCAGCGAGCCCTGCTGCTGCAGGGCCCGGCCGACCGGGGTCGAGCCATCGGTGAAAACGACCTTGCTGGTACTGGAATAGGCCGAGGCCTGACCGGTACTGGCGGAGATATAGGTAACCCCCGTCCCGACCGAGCCGGTACCGGAGAACGTCCGGACGTTGCCGGCCGCCGTGGGCGGCGCCACGACCAGCACCGACAGCCAGCCCTGGCCCATGACCCTGGGCGCGGTCCCCGGGGTGAGCGTCTCCGGCAGCCAGGCCCCGCCGGCGATGCTCTGGTCGGTGCCCGAGAGCGGGGCGACCAGGCGGAGCGGGAAGCCCAGCGGCCCGGCGGGCACGCTGACCTTCTTGACCTTGGCCCCGGACGGCGGCGTGAACGAGAAATTGGACGCGGCCGGGCGGCCGAACGTCAGCGCGGTGAACCCGACCTGGAACGCCGGGCTGGCCGACCCGCGGGCGAAGACCTGGAGCCGGAGCGGGAAGTGCCGGGCCGCATCGATGGCCACCTGGATCCGGCTGACCAGCGAGCGGTGGTCCCTGGGCGCCAGCGAGATCTGGTAGGCGGCCTGGCCCGCCACCATGACGTTGCGCTGCACTGACACGGTGGTGGTCGGGCCGAGCGCGGCCAGGATCCGGCGGGCCGCCTGCTGCGGGGTCGGCGCCTGAATGGCGGGCAGGTGCTTGAGCGGCCGGACCAGCGCGGGCCCCTTGGGCGGGGTGAGCGTCCGCGTCTTGCCGTCGGGCAGGGTGATGCGCACCTTGCCGCCGGGCAGCTTCGTCACCTTGACCGGCCCGAATGGCCGGGCCAGCTTAGCGGGATGCGACCCGAAGTAGACCCGGGCCTTCGGGAAGGGCGCCTTCACGCACTTCTCGACCGGCTTGGCCTGGCCCTTGACCGCCCGGAGCACGCACATCCGGCCGGACACCCGGAAGACGTGCGGCATGAAGCCCGGCTTCAGCGGCTCCGCGAACGCGCCCTTCGGCGGCGGCGCGAAGCCCTGGGCGGACGGCTCCACGTGGGTCGCGGTCTGGGTCTTGCTGTCCCACAGCCAGACCTGACGCCCGTCCACCCGCAGGTCGCTCTCGCCCAGCTGGACCGGCTCGGAGATCCGCAGGTGCGCGGGGTCGGCGTACCAGATGTTGAACGTATGCGTGCCGGACAGCAGCGAGTAGGCGGACGACGGGCTGTCCGAGCCGGGCAGGGCGGGCAGGCCCAGGTTCGCGGTCTCGGAGATGGTGCCGGTAAACGGGCCCGGCCCGGCCGACGTGGCCACGTCGGTGAGCAGCTGGGCCGCGCTGCGGGCGGGCAGCACCGGTGCCGCCTGGGCCCCGGCCGCGCTCATCCCGGCGATTACCCCGCCGACGGCCAGCACGGCGACGCCGGGCACGGCCCACCGTGCGGCCCGGCCGCGCCTGCGGCCTGGCCCGCTCGGACTATCCACGGGGTGATCTACTGGTCGCTCCATTCGCCCACCTCCAGCGGCTGGCCTGCCTGACGGCTGGCCCGCTGCCCACAATCCCGCTGCCCACAATACGGCGTTTCGCCCACCGCAGCGAACCTCCCCGTCACAGCCCGGTCCCCGCGGTGACGGGGTCGCCGACGTGCTCGTGTATCTGGGCCAGGTTGTCCCTGGCCGGGTGCCGGGCGGCGGCCGGGCCGTCGGCGAACCCCCGCAGCACGTTGGCGGTGACCCGGCGGGTGAACCGGCCGGAGGCCCGGCTCAGGCCCCAGTGATACAGGGGCGGCCCGAAGGACTCCACCCAGCGCATGGTGCCCGCGCTGAAGACCCCGGCCCCGCCCCGATGGGTGTAGTAGGCGGAGTCGGCGAAGCTGGCCACGCCGTTGCAGACCAGCGGCGAGTGGGACAGCACCTGGATCGGGCGTTCCACGGGATAGCCGGGGGTCACGCGGTCGTACTCGATGCCGACCAGCGCCGGGAACCGGTCGCCCGGCCGGACGCCGGTCCCGGCGAGCATCCAGGCGTCCGGCGCGCCGACCACGAAGTCCGCCACTGCGGGATAGCCCTCGTACATGGCTCCGGTGACCGACGACTCGGGGTGGGGGTCGGGCGGCTCGCGGAAGTCGTTGGTCACCAGGGCGTTGTCCCGGCCGTACAGCGGGTCCTGCCGGTAGCTGGTCTTGTAGCAGATGACCTGGCGGTCCGGGCCCAGCGCGGTGGGGGCCAGGCGGATCCGCCGGAACATGGCGTTGGCGCCCAGGAACGCCAGGTTGACCCCGGCATCCCTGGCCGCGGTGACGTGCTGGCGCTCCTGCGGGGTCCAGTACTCGTCGTGACCCGGCGACACCAGGGCGCTGGCGCCGCGCAGCGCGTTCGGGTCAGTGGCGATGTCCATGCTGGTCAGGTAGGCCAGCGGCAGGCCCATGCGCTCGGCCAGGTTGATCAGCTTGCGCTCGTAGACCAGGAACAGGAAGGCCCCCTCGAGGTCGTAGGGCCGGTCCAGGCTGACCGCCAGCGAGCGGGTGGCGTAGGCCCCGGTGGGGCCCTTGTACAGGTCGTAGCCGCCCCAGGTGTTGTAGGCCTGCCAGGTGGCGACCGCGTTCTTGAGCACGACCTTGCCCGCCGTGCTGGCCGAGCGCACGGTCAGTGGCACGTAGCGCTGCGCGCCCGAGTGCGCGTCCAGCCGCAGCAGGTAGGAGCCTTCCGGCCAGCCCGCGGTCGGTACCGTCAGCGACGGGCCCCAGTCCGCGTGCACGGTGCTGGTCGGCTGGTCCAGCCGGGCCGCGCGCTGCCGGTGGCCGCGCACCGGGCCGGACTCCCAGACCTTGCGGGCCAGGTCACCGCGATACCAGCCCATCCGGAAGGCCCGGACCCGGAACTCGCGCGAGGTCGTCGAGACGTAAAGCCGGACCGGCTCGCCGGGCCGCACGCTGGCCTGGCCGGCGTAGCCGAGGATGGCGTCCGGGGCGCCCAGCGAGCTGATCCACCAGCCGGGATCGCCGGGCCGCGCGTTCTCGGCCACCGGCACGGGTTTATGCGCGGGGTGATGGGCTGGCCGGCCGGGGCGGGACCGGTCCAGGTAGGCGTGCGGCGCGGACGGACCGCTGCAGCTGGCGACGGCGGCGGCCACCCCGGGCGCCGCCGCGGCGGCCGCGGCGCGGCCCAGGAAGGTCCGGCGGGTGTAGGCACGGGCTGGCCGGCTCATGGTTGCCAGCATGGCGCATGGGCGAACCGTTAGCAGTCAGTAGCCGGTCAACTACCGGCAATAACTTCCTGCCGGTCAGGACATCGCGGTCAGATGCGCGATGGGCTCGCTACCAGCGGCCCCAGGGGAGCAGGGCGGTGACCGCCACGGCCGCGAACAGCAGCGTCAGGTAGGCGATCGACAGGTGGAACAGCCGCATCGGGGCGGGCGCGGGCGCCTTAGCGCCCGTGTCGGCCGTCACCGTGTCGGCCGTCACCGTGTCGGCTGACACCGTGTCGGCCGTCCCAGCGCCGACCGGGACCGCCGCCGCGGGCACCGCGATCCGGCCCTGCAGCTGGTGCGCCTCGACCAGGAACCAGGTCCCCAGGCCGACCGCGCAGGCGCCGTAGATCCAGCCCGCGTAGGGGACCAGGGCCAGCGTGGCGGCCACCATCGCGTAAGAGTAGAAGACGATCTTGCGCGCCACCACCGCCGGGGAGGCCACCACCGGCAGCATGGGCACGCTGGCCGCGGCGTAGTCGTCGCGGAACTTCATGGCCAGGGCCCAGAAGTGCGGCGGCGTCCAGAAGAAGATGACCGCGAACAGCAGCACCGCCGGCAGGCTCACCCGCCCGGTCACCGCGGCCCAGCCGACCAGCACCGGGAAGCACCCCGCCGCCCCGCCGATCACGATGTTCGACGCGGTGCGGCGCTTGAGCCCCAGCGTGTAGACGAAGACATAGAACAAGATCGCGCTGTCCGCCAGCACCGCCGCCAGCCAGTTGGCCAGCAGGCCCAGCAGCAGGGTGGCGACCGCGCCGAGCAGGATGCCCGAGGCCAGCGCCTCGCCCGGCTTGATCGTGGGCTGGCCGCCGGGGCCGGTCCTGGCCACCAGCGGGCGGCGCGAGGTGCGCCGCATGACCGCGTCGATGTCCCGGTCGAGGTAGCAGTTCAGCGTGTTGGCACTGCCCGCGGCCAGCGCCCCGCCCACCAGGGTGACCGCGATGAGCCGGGCCGAGGGCAGGCCGCGCGCCGCCAGCAGCATCGTCGGCAGCGTCGCGACCAGCAGCAGCTCGATGATCCTCGGCTTGGTCAGCAGGAACAGCGAGCGGACGACCACGCTGGCCGGGCGGCGGCCGACCGCCGTGGCCCCCGCCCCGGAAGGACCGCTTCCCTCCCCCGCGGCTGGAAGCGCGTCCGTCACATGAGTCACTCGCTGGCCTCGTCCTTGTTCGGTGGGGTCCCGGCGGCCGTATCGCCCGGAGCCGCTGGCGGCTCCGTTGCGGGCCCGGCCCCAGCCGCCTGGTTCTCGTCCTCCGACACGCTACCGGATGTAGTACTCGCGCTCGCAACGTGGGCACCTGCGGCCTCGCTCACCGACTCGGTCGTCCCGCCGCCCGCGGCGGTAGACGGGCCGGCCGCCGTGGCCGCGTCCCGCGCCGCCTCCGGCTCCGGGACGGCCTGCGGTCGCAGGGCGCCCGGCTGCGCGACGCTCGAGATGCGCAGCGGGCCGTGGCCCGGCACCTTGTGCGGCCGGCTGTAGATCACGTACAGGGCGCCCGCGATGACGATGAACAAGATCATCCAGAACGCGAACGTCAGGTTGTAGCCCTGCGGCGAGTTGTCGCTGACCGAGGCCAATATCAGACCGTGCACCACTGCCTCCTCCTCGAATCCGCTGCCGTCAGTGCACGAGGTAGAACAGGACCCACAAGACGACGCCGACCACGGCCAGGTAGCTCCACACTAGGGTGAAGCCGCTGAGCGCCGCCTGGAAGCGCTGCACCGCGAACGCCTCGGCGAACGTCGGCGGCTGCTCCACGAAGGAGATCGGCGGGATGGCCCGCCCGCGCATGATGAGCATCTCCAGGTAGACCATGGCCGCCAGGACGATGAACAAGAATACCGGTGTGGTGCCCACGAAGACGCTGGCAAAGCCGTTCGCGCCGGGCCAGAACGGCAGGTCGATGAGCTGGTAGACCATCAGGCAGACCGAGACCACCCCGAGCACCAGGGCCACCACCGCCGCGCCGATCCAGGCGTTGCGCTGGGCGGCCTTGATCCGGGTCAGCCCGGCCCATTGGACCAGCGCGCTGACCACGATCAGGATCATGATCGTGGTGCCCAGGCCCTTCTGCGGCGGGGTGAACTTGAACGAGGAGTGGACCGGGTACCACATGCCGTGCGAGTTCAGCGACTTCAGGTAGAAGAACGCGAAGACGAAGGCGCCGAAGGCGAACGAGAGCGACCCGATCAGCAGCCGGGACCCGGTCCAGGTGGCGTTCAGCGCCGCCTCGTGGTAGAAGGCGGCCTCCTCCTGCTCGGGGGTCAGGCTGGGCGCCTGCGAGGTGTCGGCCATCGTCATGCCTCCGCTCGGGCGTCCTGTGGCGTGGTGAACGTCGCGGCCAGCACGCCAGCAGGCGGCGAGAGGTCGGCCACGGGCTCGGCATGGGGGTCCCCGTACTCATACGGTCCGGACAGCACCACCGGCACCCGGTCGAAGTTGCCCGGCGGTGGCGGCGAGGCGATCTGCCACTCCAGCCCGCGCGAGTTCCACGGGTTGCCCACCTCGCGCACCCGCGCGAAGATCGTAGAGTACACGAAGTTGATCACGAAGATCAGGATCGAGACGCCGAGCAGGAAGGCCGAGATCGAGACCCAGTCGTTGATCGTCTGCAGGTTCCGCGCGTACTCGAACACCCGGCGCGGCTGCCCGGCCATGCCGACCGCGAACAGCGGCAGGAAGGTCGAGTTGAAGAAGATGAACATGGTCCAGAAGTGGATCTTGCCCAGCGTCTGGTTCAGCTTGATGCCCATCATCTTCGGCAGCCAGTAATAGATGCCCGCCATCAGCGCGAAGATCAGCCCGCCCATGATCGTGTAGTGGAAGTGGGCCATCACGAAGAAGCTGCCGTGCTCGGTGGTATTCGCGGGCACGTCGGACAGGAACACCCCGGAGATGCCGCCGATCAGGAAGTTGAAGTACATCGCGAGGCAGAACAGCATCGGCACGCTGAACCGGATCTTGGCTTTCCAGAACGTCCCCATGGCGACCAGGTAGATGAACCCGGTCGGGATCGAGATGAGCTCGGTGGTCAGCATGAACAGGGGCCGCATGTCCGGGTTGATGCCGCTGTCGAATATGTGATGCTGCCAGACGAAGAAGCTCAGTAGCGTCACCCCGATGATGCCCGCCGCCGCCACCTTGTAGCCGAACAGCGGCTTGCGGCAGAACACCGGGATGATCTCCGAGACGATGCCGAAGCCCGGCAGGGCCAGGATGTATACCTCGGGATGCCCGAAGAACCAGAACACGTTCTCGAAGAGGTAGCTGCTGCCGCCCAGCGTGTCCGTGAAGAACGCGGTCTGCGCCGCCCGGTCGGTGATCATCATGTACATGCCGCCGATCAGCACCGGTGCCGCCAGCACGAACAGGTATGAGGTGGCGATCATGGACCAGACGAACATCGGCAGCCGGCTCCAGCGCATGCCCGGCGCCCGGTAGCAGATCACCGTCACGATGATGTTGGTGCCGGCCAGGATCATGGAGATGCCCATGAGCCCGAACGCCACGGCGTAGGAGTCGGCCCCGACCGTGGCCTGGATCGACAGCGGGGCGTATCCGGTCCAGCCGAACGGGAACCCGCCCGACAGCAGGCCCGACAGCAGGATGATGAACGCCGCCGGAGTGAGCCAGAACGACAGCGCCTCGACCCTGGGGAAGGCCACCCGCTTGGAGCCGATCATGAGCGGCACCAGGTAGTTGCCCAGCGGGCCCACGACGACCGAGGTCATCAGCATCATCATCATCGTGCCGTGCTCGCCGACGATCTCGATGTAGGCCGATGAGCTGAAGACATGATGAACCGGCGACAGCAGCTCGGTCCTGATCGCCATGGCGAACAGCCCGGCGGTGCAGAAGTAAATGATCATCCCGACCAGGTACTGGATCCCCACCACCTTGTGGTCCAGGGTGAACCGGAAGTACCTGGCCAGGCCGCCGACCTCGGTGTGGCCGTTGGACTCCACCGCCGGCCGGCCCGCCATCTGCCGCAGGATGTCGTTGAAGGCGCCCAGCGCGGCCAGCCAGCCGACGACGCCCAGGGCGTAGCCGAGCACGATCGGCCAGTCCCTGGAGTCCGACAGCGTGACGTTGGGGTACAGGCCGTTGCCTGTGCCGGTCAGGTAGTCGCCGAGTATGTGCCCGAGCGTGTAGCCGATGGCGCCGCCGACGAGTCCCCACAGCATATTGGGACGCGCCCACCAGGGCCGGGGGCCCCGGCCCGCGATAGCCTGTCCGCCTCCGGACTCACTCGCCTGAGGCTGAGCCGCGATGGCCATCCGGGCACCTCCTCCTGCTTGAACGGGTTGCGCTGCTCATCTCGACTGTGTCTCCCGCGCGCATCATGGCTGGAACGGATCGTTGGGCGGATAGTAATAACCGTTCGCGCCCGCGATGCCCGCCTTCGCCATCGCCTTGTTAATGTTCGGGACGACGGTCGGGTCGTAGGTTGTCGCGTAGGGCGGCAGCATCTTGGTCACGACGGCCAGCTGGGCCCTGGTCTGGCTGGCCCAGGTCAGGAAGGCCGAGTCGGAGACGACCTTGCCGTAGTTGAACATGGCGCCGTGCCAGAGCCCGCACAGCTCCGCGCAGCGCACGGTGACCGGGCCGAGCGAGGTGGGCTTGGTGAAGGCAATGTTGTTGACACCGGGGTTGGCGTCGGCCTTCACGCCGAGCTGGTAGGCCCAGAAGCTGTGGATGACGTCCACTGAGGTCACGTTGAACTGGACCCACCGGTTGACCGGCAGCATCAGCTGGGTCGTCTCGAAGCCGCCGAACTGCGGGTACCGGTAAGTGAACCGCCACTGCTGCCCGATGACCTGCACCTGGAGCGGCTTGACGCCGGTCGGGCGCCAGATCGCGGTCGGCCCCTGGCCGGACCCCGCGCCCGCCGGCACGACCAGCTCATAGGTGCCGAACCCGGCCAGGAACAGCACGATGACCGAGCTCACGGTGATCCAGGTGGCCTGGATCCGCGTGTTGCCCTGGATGGCCGGGCCGTCCTCGTCGTCGCCCGCCCGGTGCCGCCACACGACCAGCGCGTACGCGGCGTAGACCAGCACCAGGGCCGTCACCGGCGCGGCCAGGACGGCCATCATCTTGATGTCGAACTGCTGGCCGGTGGCCGCGCTGGCCATGTCGCCCGGCGGCAGGTGCGGACCCCAGACGAACCAGATGAGCAGGTCAGCGGCGAGCGCGACCACGAGCCAGATCAGGAAGATCCGCAGCGCGTGGTTGGGTTCCTCCCGGCCCGCCTCGCGGGATGGCATGCCGGCGGGCGCCTCGGACGCGGCCATCAGCTCACCACCTCCATGTTTCCGGTCATGAAGCCGATCGTCTGCATGGGGCCGCCGAATCCGGTGACGAAGCCGCCGCCGCACGGCACCCGGCACTGCCAGAAGTAGTCACCGGGCGTGCTGGGCGCCTTGAACTTGAACGTCATCACCTCGTGCGGCCCCGAGGTGCATGGCGAGGTCCCGCACAGGTTCGCGCTCAGCCCCGGTGAGGCCATCGGCACGTTGAGGCCGATGCCAGGGATGGAGAACGTGTGGCCCACGTTGCAGCCCGACCAGGAGTTGATCGCCGACACCGGCTTGCCGTTCACGTACGCGTGGTTGCCGAAGGTGCCGGTGACCTTGCTCCAGAACGGGTTACGCAGCGGCGTGCACCCGTCGTAGCCGAGGATGGTCATGTCGACCGTGGTCCCGGCGGGGACCTGGAACAGCGTCGTGTGCACCCACTTGCCCGTCGTGGGGCTCTTGATGAAGTAGGACACCCAGTCGGGCGTCGAGCTCACCGTGTTCTGCGGGTCTTCCTGCATGGTGATGTGCACCTGCCCGGCCGCCGCGGTCGTGAAGTTCTCGACCGGCGGCCCGCCCAGCAGGTAGTGGATGACCAGGAAGGACCCGCCGGCGACCACGGCGAGAAACGCCACCGCCAGGGTCCCGACCCGGGCCGGCAAAGACACCAGCCATCACCTCGCTCTAAAGATGTCCGGGCACGCTGCGCTACGCACCGTGCGGGCGAGCTCCGGTGCCGGCCACGACTGGCCGGCACCCGCGCTCGGTTACGCATCTGATCTTCCGAGCCGCGCCCCGAGCTGATCAATGTCCACGAGGTTAAATGACTAAACTGTCATGCAAGGAAGCGGCTACGCTATGTAACCACGGCGGGGGGGTCTTGACCGTTGATGTCCCGATGGAGTAGATCCTCTCCTAATAAATCCTTACCGCTGCCGCCCATCATCGTCGGCCCGCGATGCACACGATTGCAGCCGCGGGACCGTCGCAAAGTGAAGTGTTCCGACATGACCACTGGACTCAAGGCCCAGCCCACGCCGGGTCCGCGCATCCTCGTCGTGGATGACGACCGGGCGATTCGCGCGCTCATCGGCCGCGCGCTGGCTGATTTCGGCTACAGCGCCGACTTCGCCGAGAATGGCGGGGCGGGCCTGACGCTGGCCGCCGGCCAGGATTACGGGCTGGTCATCCTCGACCTGGTCATGCCGGACATGGACGGCCGCACCTTCCTGGCCCGCCTGCACGCCGGGCACCGTCCCTACCCGGCGGTCCTGGTGCTGTCCTGCGTCGATGACGTGGCGATGAAGGTGGCCTGCCTGGAGCTGGGCGCCCAGGACTACCTGACCAAGCCGTTCTCGCTGGCCGAGTTCCTGGCCCGGGTCCGGGTGCGGCTGCGCGACGATCCGCACCTGCACGGCGAGACGATCCGCGCGGGTGACCTGGTGCTGGACGTGTGGCGGCTGCGGGCCGACATCGGGCAGGGACCCGTGGCCCTGACCAAGCTGGAGTTCCTGCTGCTCAGAGAGCTTGCGGAGCACGCCGGCCAGCCCCTGCGCAAGGAGGAACTGCTAGCGTCCATCTGGGGACTGGACTTCGACCCCGGCTCCAATGTGGTCGATGTCTGCGTCCGCCGGCTACGTTCCAAGCTCGGGTTTGACCTGATTAAGACGGTGCGCGGTGCTGGATACCAGCTCACGTCGTGATGTGGCGCGCGGACGACTGCCCGAGGCGCTGTGGGTGGTGCTGTGCCTGCTCGGCCTGGCCATCATCGTGGACCAGCCGCGCTGGGGGCAGCTCAGCTTCTACCTGATCTGGGTCAGCTTCGCGCTGCTGTACGGCCTGCGGGCCTGGCACGCGCACCGCACCATGGCCGCCGACGCGGCACGGTCGGCGGTCAGCGCCGAGAACGAGCGGCTGCTCGCGGCGCAGCGCCGGTTCCTCATGGATGCCTCGCATCAGCTCAAGACCCCGATCACCATCGCACTCGGGCACGCCGAGCTGCTGGCCAGGGAGCTGGCCGGCCAGGAGGGCCAGCGCGACATCCACGTGGTGGTCGGCGAGCTTAACCGGCTCAAGAGCCTGAGCGAGCGGCTGCTGCTC
>JBOHCO010001281.1:0-1730 GCA_050698895.1 Streptosporangiaceae bacterium | reverse complement strand
ACGTGGTGACCGTGCGCAACTCGCAGGTCCAGCTGCCGCTCAAGGAGTTCGAGCTGCTGGAGTTCCTGCTCCGCAACGCCGGGCGCGTGCTGACCCGGATGCAGCTCATCGACCGGGTCTGGGGCTCGGACTACGTCGGTGACACCAAGACGCTGGACGTGCACGTCAAGCGGCTGCGGGCCAAGGTCGAGATGGACCCGGCCAACCCGACGCACATCGTGACCGTCCGGGGCCTGGGCTACAAGTTCGAGCCCGTCGGCTAGGACGCCCCGTCGGCTAGGACGCCCCGTCGGCTAGGACGCGCTCGGCGACGGGCTCGACGAGGCCCGGTGCCGCCTCTTGTGCCTGGCCGGCGAGACCGTGCTGGTGGTGGGCGACGGGGACGGCGCAGGCGAGAACGTGGCGTAGGCGGCGCTGTTCGGGATGATCGGCACGCGCAGCGTCACGCTCCCGGCCTTCTGGAAGTCGAGCACGATCGTGATCACCGACCCGCCGCCCAGCGGCCGGGTCAGTCCGGTCAGCAGCGCCTGGGGCTGCGGCCCGCCCAGCAGCACCACCCGGTTGGGGGGCAGGTTGATGCTCCCGCCGGGCAGGGTGACCGCCGTGGCCGAGCCGGGGGCCTGGACGCTCACCAGGCGGTCCCCGTCATTCCCGTCGTTGACCAGCGCGAAGTACAGCCCGGCCGACTGCCCGGCCGGCAGCGCCGCGGATCCGGGGGCGCCGAGCACGAACACGTTCCTGATCGAGATGGCGTGCGTCACCGTGCCGACGCCGTCCGTCGGGTAGTGCCAGTTCAGCGTGGGCGCGTCGTTGCCCGCCTCGCACCCGGCGATGGCCGGGACCAGCGCCACGGCCGCCACGATCAGCAGGCGTCGCGGCCATCCGCTTGCCCGGCTGCTCCAGAACACGCCGTGCTCCCCTCGATTGCCAGCCACGGGACGTCGACAAAGCGTAGTAGCCACACCGGGCCCGGCGCGCGCCGGCCCGGGCTAATGGGCGTGGCCCGCTGGGCGGCACCGGTCTATCCGGGCGACGCCGGTCTATCCGGGCGACGCCGGTCTATCTCGGCGACACCGTCGAGGCTGGCGAGGACGTCTGGGCGCTCTCGGCCTCCTGGCTGAGCACCGCGAGCTGGGTGGTCAGCCTGAAGGTCTGGCCCGACAGGGCCACGGTGCTCAGCTTGCCGCCGGGCTGCACCAGGAGCGCGGTCAGCCCGCGGGGCGCGTAGTCGTGATACAAGGCGCCGGATACATCCTCGGCGAGGATGGCCTTGGCCTTGACCTTCCGCTGCAGCGGAAGGACGGCGCTCAGCTGCCCCTTGGCGCTGACCAGGTACATCCGCAGCCCGGCCTGCTCCACCTGGTCGGCCAGCCGCTGGACCGCGGCCAGGCAGGCGCACTTGGCCGGCAGCAGCGCGATGACCAGGCTCGCGCGGTTGACCAGGCTGGTCAGCAAGACCCGCTGGCCGCCGGACACGATTGGCTCGTCCGGCAGCTGCTTGCTCGGCGCGGCCGTCGGTGAGTCGCTGAGCCCGGGCGCGGGGCCGCCGCTGGTCGCCGGGCCGCTGGCCGCCGCCCCCGACCGCGGGCTGCCCAGCGAGCGGGCGGCCGCGTTCGGGCTCCGGGGCTGGCGCGGCAGGTCACCCTCGCCGTTCGGCCCGGCGGTGAACACCGTCAGCAGCGTTCCCGCGATCAGGGCCAGGACCAGGCAGCTGGCCAGCAGCGGCAGCA
>JBOHCO010001280.1:0-1912 GCA_050698895.1 Streptosporangiaceae bacterium | reverse complement strand
GAACCCGCGGGTTCGGAACATCTCCTCGGCGGCGACGAACTCGGCCAGTCCGTAGGTCACGTTCTCCGCGTCGGGCGCGGCCAGGGTCCGGTCGCCGGTGCCGTCGACGTCGACGACGTGCAGCGCCCCGCCGGTTACGTAGCCGACGCGGGTCCCGGTCGGGTTGGGGTGCGGGTCGAGCACCGGGCCGGCCGCCGGCAGCTCACGCACGGCACGGCCGGCTGCCGCGCCGCCGTGTGCCGCGCTGTCGGTCAGGTCGGCCACGAACAGCCGCCCGGACAGCGCGAAGACCGCGATCCGCGCCGCCTCATCGGTGGCGAACGCGACCACGCCGCGGGCGGCCTGGCGGGTGCGCTCGCGGCGGGCCCGCTCCTCGGGCGGCAGCGTCTCGTCCCCGCCGGACAGCAGGGCCTGGGGGTCGACGACGAGCCGCTCGGTCCCGGTGCCGGTGTCCCGAACCCACAGGCAGGTCACCGGGTCGCTGCCGGACCGCGAGCGCAGGAACGCGACGCGGCTGCCGTCCGGGGCGATGGCGAACGCATGGGGCACCCCGAGTGAGAACCGCTGGGTGCGGGCAAGCTGGCGCGGGAAGCTGATCGAGGGAGTGGTCATGGCTCGATCTTGCCACTACCGCCCTGGCCGACCTCGTGCAGGATCACGGCCTGGCTGGGCGCCCTGGCCTCGTACTCGTCGGGGGTGACCCGCCAGGTGGCCGGGCAGCCGCTGGTCCCGCACTCGCACGCGAACGGGTACGCGTGAGCTGCGGGCCCTCGACCAGCGCGGGCACCGGGCCCAGGCCGCGGGCGGCGATGTCGGCCAGCACCAGGTCCAGCCGCGCGCGGCTGGCGGCCTCGAAGGCGTCCGCGGCCGCCTCGGGCCCGCGGGCCAGCTCCACGTCCAGCGACTCCCCCGCGGGCAGGCGGGCCTGGTGGTCGTAGGACCACAGGTCGACCGGGTGCAGCGGGAGGTCCCCGGTCCGGGACAGGCGCCAGGCCAGGGTGGACTTGCCCGCCCCTGGCGGGCCGCCGATCCACAGCATCGGCGGCCACGGGTCATCATCGGCCACGGTCGCAGATCGTAGGCGCCTTCGCGTCCTGGGTGCGGAACCCAGGCAGTGCCAGGCAGGTCAGGCCGACGGCGGCCACGCAGGCCAGGCCGCCCGACCACAGGGCGAAGCGCGGCGTGGCCAGGTCGGCGACGGCCCCGGCGCGCAACTGGCCGGCGGACGGGCCGAGGCCGTAGCTGAGCACCTCCACGCCCGCCAGCCGGCCGCGCAGCGCGTCGGGGATGGTCTGGTTCCACAAGGTGTCCCGGAAGGTGGCGCTCAGCATGTCGGCGCCGCCGCCGGCGACCAGGAACGCCAGCGCGGCGGCGAGGTCGGGGGCCAGGCCGAGCCCGACCGCCGTGAGCCCCCAGGCCGCCGCGGCCAGCGCGATGGCCCGGCCGTAGCGGTGCACCCGCCGGATCCACCGGCTGGTGAGCGCGGTCAGGGCGGCCCCGGTGGCCTGGGCCGAGAACATCAGCCCGGTGGCCCAGCTCGCGTGCAGCCCGGCGGCCAGGAACGGGAACAGCGAGTTGGGGTAGGCCAGCAGCATGGCGGCCAGGTCGGCCAGGTAAGAGCCCAGCAGGTCGGGGCGGCCGCGCGCGTAGCGCAGCCCGGCCAGGACGCCGCTCAGGCCGGGTCCGCGATCCGCGGGGCGCTGGCCGTCGGGCCGGGGCAGCGGCCGCAGGCGCAACAGCAGCGCCACCGAGACGAGGAAGCTGACCGCGTCGAGCCCGTAGGCGGTAGCCGGTCCCGGCCCGGCGGCCAGCAGGCCGCCGATCGCCGGCCCGGCGATCGCCCCCGTGCTGGCGCCCAGGGACAGCAGCGCCGACCCGGACGCGAGCTGATCGTCGGGCAGCAGGCGCGGCA
>JBOHCO010001279.1:0-1704 GCA_050698895.1 Streptosporangiaceae bacterium | reverse complement strand
ACGTGGTGACCGTGCGCAACTCGCAGGTCCAGCTGCCGCTCAAGGAGTTCGAGCTGCTGGAGTTCCTGCTCCGCAACGCCGGGCGCGTGCTGACCCGGATGCAGCTCATCGACCGGGTCTGGGGCTCTGACTATGTCGGTGACACCAAGACGCTGGAGGTGCACGTCAAGCGTCTGCGGGCCAAGGTCGAGATGGACCCGGCCAACCCGACCCACATCGTGACCGTCCGGGGCCTGGGCTACAAGTTCGAGCCCGTCGGCTAGGAGGCCCCGTCCGTTAGAAGGCTGCCGGCGGCTAGGCTAGAAGGCTGCCGTCGGCTAGGAGGCGCTCGGCGACGGGCTCGATGAGGCCCGGTGCCGCCTCTTGTGCCTGGTCGGCGAGACCGTGCTGGTGGTGGGCGACGGGGACGGCGCGGGCGAGAACGTGGCGTAGGCCGCGCTGTTCGGGATGACCGGGACGCGCAGCGTCACGCTCCCGGCCTTCTGGAAGTCGAGCACGATCGTGATCACCGTCCCGCCGGCCAGCGGCCGGGTCAGCCCGGTCAGCAGCGCCTGGGGCTGCGGCCCGCCAAGCAGCACCACGCGGTTGGGGGGCAGGTTGATGGTGCCGCCGGGCAGGGTGACCGCCGTGGCCGAGCCGGGGGCCTGGACGCTCAGCAGGCGGTCCCCGTTGTTCCCGTCGTTGACCAGCGCGAAGTACAGCCCGGCCGACTGCCCGGCGGGCAGCGGCGCGGATCCGGGGGCACCGAGCACGAACACGTTCCTGATCGAGATGGCGTGCGTCACCGTGCCGACGCCGTTCGTCGGGTAGTGCCAGTTCAGGGTGGGTGCGTCATTGCCCGCCTCGCATCCGGCGATGGCCGGGACCAGCGCCGCGGCCGCCACGATCAGCAGGCGTCGCGGCCATCCGCTTGCCCGGCTGCTCCAGAACACGCCGTGCTCCCCTCGATTGCCAGCCACGGGACGTCGACAAAGCGTAGTAGCCACGCCGGGTCCGGCGCGCGCCGGCCCGGCTAATGGGCGTGGCCGGTCTACCTCGGCGAGGTCGTCGCCGGAGAGGACGCCCTGGCGCGGTCGGCCTCGGCGCTGAGCTGGTTGAGCTGGTTGGCCAGGCTGAACTTGGTGCCCGACAGGGTCACCGTGCCCACCTTGCCGTCGGGGTGTACCAGCAGTGCGGTCAGCCCCGCGTGGGGGTGGTAGTCCCGGTACAGGACGCCGGTCGCATCCTCGGCGATCACCGCCTTCGGGACCTGCGGCGCCAGCCTCTGGATCTTGTTCAGCTGGCCCATGGCGCTGACCAGGTAAGGCTGCAAGCCGGCCTTATGCACCTGGTTGACCAGCTGCCTAACTGTGGCCGTGCAGTTGCAGGTGGCCGGGATCAGCGCTATGACCAGGCTCCTGTGAGAGGAGAGCAGGAAGGCCAGGGCGACTCGCCGACCCTGGTAGCTGATCGATCCGGTCGGCAGCCTCTGCTTGCTCGTCGCCGCAATCGGCGAGTCGCTCGGCCCGGCCGCCGAGCTGTTGGCGCCGCTGCTGGCCGCCGGGCTGCCCGACCGGGAACTGGTCAGCGGGCGAGAAGCGGCCGCGTTCGGGCTCCGGGGCTGGCGCGGCAGGTCACCCTCGCCGTTCGGCCCGGCGGTGAACACCGTCAGCAGCGTTCCCGCGATCAGGGCCAGGACCAGGCAGCTGGCCAGCAGCGGCAGCA
>JBOHCO010001278.1:0-2578 GCA_050698895.1 Streptosporangiaceae bacterium | reverse complement strand
GGGGCCGGCCAGCCCGTCCGGGTTCGGCCGCCCGCCGGCGGCCGAGCCCGGTGTCGGCTCTTGCTCGCCCGGGCCCAGCCCGGTCGCCACCGCCCAGTCGGCGCTGTCGAGTCCCGCCGCGCCCGGGTCTAGTCCAGTCGCGATAGCCCGGCCGACGCTGTCAAGCCCCGCCCCGCCCGTGCCGTCGGCGCCGCTGCCACCGTGGCCGTGGCCGTGGCTGCGGCTGCGGCCAGGGCTGGCCGTGCCCAGACCAGGCCCGCCGGTGCCGTCCCAGGCCGGGCCGCCCGATGGGCTCGCCGCACCACCCCGGCCGGGGGCGGCGGCCTTTGCAGCGCCCGTGGCCGGGTCGGCGTTCCTGGCCGGGTCGGCGTTCCTGGCCGGGTCAGCGACCCTGGCCGCATCAGCGACCCTGGCCGCATCAGCGACCCTCGCCGGGTCGGCGCTCCTGGCCGGGTTGAGGTAGCCGAGCCGGCTGAGCGCCCGGCTGCCGGGGCCCATGATGCGCTGGCTGTAGCTCAGGCTGTTCCGGCCCCGGCTGTCCTGGCCCTGGCTGTTGTACCCGAGGCTGTTGTACCCGAGGCTGTTGTAGCCCTGGTCGGCCGCCGCCGGCCGGGTGGCGGTGCCGGCCGCCACCGCGTCGGTCAGCAGCGCCGAGATCCCGGCCGCGTCCGGGCGCTGGGCCGGATCCCGGCTGAGCAGGGCCTCGATGACCGGCGCCAGCGGGCCGGCCGACGGCGCCCGGGGTGCCTCCTCGGCCGCCACCCCGGCGATGATGGCCATCGAGCCGCCCGGCCGCTCGAACGGCCCGCGGCCTTCCACCGCCGCGTACAGCGTGGCGCCCAGCGACCACAGGTCCGACGCGGGGGTCGCGCTGCCGCCCCGGACCCGCTCGGGCGCGGAGAACCCGGGCGTGCCCACGACCATGCCCGTCAGGGTGATGCCGGGATCCTCGGCGAACGTGGCGATGCCGAAGTCGGTCAGCACGGCCCGGCCGTCGGCCGAGACCAGCACGTTGCTGGGCTTCACGTCACGGTGCAGCACCCCGGCCGCGTGCGCGGTCTCCAGGGCGCTCAGCAGCCGGGCGCCCAGCTCGGCCGCGTGCAGCGGCGGCAGCGGGCCGTCCTCGGCGATGACCTGCTCCAGGGACCGGCCGCCGATGAACTCCATGATGATCCACGGGCTGCCGTCCTCCTCGACGACGTCGAACACGGTGACCACGGCCGGGTGGCTGAGGCGCGCGGCGGTCCGGGCCTCGCGCAGCGTTCGCTGGTAGGCGACCTCGGCCTCGGCCGGGAGGGTCAGCGCGGTGATCTGCACCTGCTTGACGGCGACGTCGCGGTGCAGCAGCTCATCGCGGCCGCGCCAGACGATGCCCATGGCGCCGCGGCCGACGGGGCCCTGAAGCCGGTACCGCCCGGCGATCAGGCGGCCCGTGCCGGTGACAGCATGCATGCGCTGGACCCTATCGGGAGCTTGCCGCCAGTTTGCTGGGAGATCGATGAGAGCTATGGGTTTGCGCGGCTAACGGTCAGCTGGCTGTCTGCTAGTCGTCAGCGGCCGGACTATCCGCCGGTTGACCGGCCGCCGGGCGACCGTGCGGCCAGGCCATGGCCAGCACATCCAGCGCCCGGTCCAGCTGCTCCTCGGTGATCTCGCCGTTGGCCACGTGACCGCGGCGCACCGTCACGTCCCTGATCGTCCGGCCGGTCTCCAGCGCCTCGTGGGCGATGGCCGCGGCGGCCTCGTAGCCGATGTAGGGGTTGAGCGCGGTCACGATGGACGGCGAGGACTCGGCGTTGTGGCGCAGCCGCTCGGCGTGCGCGGTGATCCCGGCCACGCACTTGTCGGCCAGCAGCCGGGCGGCCGCGCTGAGCAGGGTCAGCGAGCCGAGCAGGTTGCGGCCGATGACCGGCAGCATCACGTTGAGCTCGAAGTTGCCCGCCGCGGCCCCGAACGCCACGGCCGCGTCGTTGCCGATGACCTGGGCGCAGACCTGGCTGACTGCCTCGCAGATGACCGGGTTGACCTTGCCCGGCATGATCGACGAGCCGGGCTGGAGATCGGGCACGGTGATCTCGGCCAGCCCGGTGCGCGGGCCCGAGTTCATCAGCCGCAGGTCGGTGCAGATCTTGTACAGGCCGACGGCGACGGTCCGGGTCATGCCGCTCGCGGCGACCAGGGCGTCCCGGCCGCCGGCCGCCTCGAAGTGGTCACGGGCCTCGGTCAGCGGCAGGTCCAGGTCGGCGGCCAGCGCGGCGATGACCCGGGCGGCGAAGTCGGGCGGGGCGTTCAGCCCGGTCCCGACCGCGGTGCCGCCCAGCGGCAGCTCGCTCACGTCGGCCAGGGCGGCCGCGGCCGGCTGCCCGCCATGCCGGATCGCCGCGGCGTAGCCGCCGAACTCCTGGCCCAGCGTGACCGGGGTGGCGTCCATCAGGTGGGTGCGGCCGCTCTTGACCACGTCGGCGAACTCGGCCGCCTTGGCCTCCAGCGCGGCGGCCAGGTGATCGAGCGCGGGCCGCAGCGAGCGGCTGATGAGCCGGGCGGCGGCCAGGTGAATGGCCGACGGGAACACGTCGTT
>JBOHCO010001277.1:0-21377 GCA_050698895.1 Streptosporangiaceae bacterium | reverse complement strand
GGCCGGCTTCGCCGACCCTCGCGGCTGGCATACCCCTGGTTACGACCGCTTGGCTGCGACGCCCCTGGTTACGTCCGCTTGGCTGCGACGCCCCTGGTTACGTCCGCTTGGCTGCGACGCCCCTGGTTACGACCGCTTGGCTGCGCTCTACGTTGGCTTGGGTTGCGACACCCTGGGGGGCCTGTGACCGCCTCGGGGATAGGCCCCAGGCGCTTCCTTACCGGGTTATTACGGGCTGTCCGGGATGGGTGGTTTGAGGCCGTCCGGAGGGTGAAGGCCTACAGGCCCTGCTGGCGGAGCCAGCGGATCTCGGCTTCGATGAAGCCGTCGATCTCGCCGTCCATCACCGCGGTCGTGTTGCCCGTCTCGAAGCCGGTGCGCAGGTCCTTGATGTTCTGGTAGGGGTGCAAGACGTAGTTGCGGATCTGGGTGCCCCAGCTCCGCGCGCCGGGGCCGCGCAGCTCGTTCAGCTTGGCCGCCTGCTCCTCGCGCTTGCGCTCCAGGAGCTTGGCCTGGAGCACCGCCATGGCGCTGGCCCGGTTCTGGATCTGGCTGCGCTCGTTCTGGCAGGACACCACGATCCCGGTCGGCAGGTGGGTGAGCCGGACCGCGGAGTCGGTGGTGTTGACGCCCTGGCCGCCGGGCCCGCTGGAGCGGAACACGTCGACCCGGATCTCGTCCTCCGGGATGTCGATGTGATCGGCCCGCTGCACGACCGGCAGCACGTCCACGCCGGCGAAGGAGGTCTGCCGCCGGCCCTGGTTGTCGTACTTGGAGATGCGGACCATCCGGTGAGTGCCGTGCTCCCCGCGCAGGGTCCCGTAGGCGTAGGGCGACTTGATGCCGAACGTGGTCGACTTGATCCCCGCCTCTTCGGCGTAGGAGGTGTCGTAGATCTCGGTCGGGTAGCCGTGCCGCTCGGCCCAGCGCAGGTAGATCCGCTGCAGGCCCTCGGCCCAGTCGGCCGCGTCCGCACCGCCCGCCTGGGCGTTGATGGAGATCAGCGCCTCGCGGGCGTCATACTCGCCGGACAGCAGCGTCCGCACCTCGAGCTGGTCGATCTCCTTGCGGACCCCGGCCAGGTCGCGCTGGGCCTCCTCGCGGGTGGGCTGGTCGTGCTCGCTCTCGGCCAGCTCGAACATCACGGTCACGTCGTCCAGCCGCCGCCGGAGCCCAGAAAGCCGGGAAAGCTCGCCCTCTAGGTAGGACAGCCGCCTGGTGACGGCCTGCGCCTGCTCCTGGTCGGACCAGAGGTCAGGGTCGGCCGAGCGCTCACGCAGGCCCTCAGCCTCTTTGCGCATCGCATCTGGGTTGAGGACTGCCTCTACGCTAGCGAGCTTCGACACTAGGTCCGAGATCTCGCTCGCTGCGTCGGTTGCCATGGTAGAAGCGTACGCGAGGCCGGGCACCGGACCGCGTCAGGTACCGCAACAAACCGAACGGTGCAGGCGGCTCGTGCAGCGGTCGGGTGCAGCCGTCGGGTGCAGACGGCACGTGCAGATGCTTCGTGCACGTGCCGCCCGGGACTTGCCTCCTCGGGACCGCTGCTCAGGCGGGCAGTCCGCTGGTGGCCACCAGCGTCCGGATCGTCCGCACCGCCACCGACAGCGTGGCCACGTTGAACGAGTTGCTCTCCCAGATCTCGGTCAGCGTCTGGGCCGCACGCCGCACCGCGGACTCGTTGCGGCGCTCCCAGGCGGCCAGCCGCTCGGCCGGGGTGCCCGGCTCGGTGACCGCCAGCACGTCCCTGGCCAGCGCCGCGTGCGCCGCGTACAGGTCGTCACGGATCGCGCCGCGGGCCATCGTGGTCCACCGGTCGTTGCGCGGCAGCGCCGTGATCATGTCTCGGAGCCGGGCGATCTGGAGGCGGTCGGCCAGGTCGAAGTAGACCGCGGCGGTCTCGGTGGCCGGCCGGCCGGTGCCCCTGGTGATGTCCACGATGTCGAACGCCGAGTACGCGGGCACCATCGAGGCCAGCCGGTGGGACAGCGCGAGCGGGAACCCGCGGCTGGCGAACATCTGGTACCGGTCGTTGTACCCGGCCAGGTCCCGGCCGGCCAGCAGCCCCGGCAGGCCCGTGCCCACGGCCAGCACGCCATCGGCGAAGTAGTCGATCGTGGCCTGGATGTCGAACGGCGGCCGCCGGGCGTGCAGCAGCCACCGGGCGGCCCGCTCGCTCAGCTTGCGGCCCTCCAGCAGCGCGGCGATCTGCACCGAGCTCTCCACCTTGCCGTCCAGGGCCTCCATCTCGGACCAGAACCCGGCCAGGTCGAAGACCTCCCTGGCGACCAGCCAGGCGGCGGTGATCTCCGGCGACGAGGCCCCGGTCTCCTCGTTGAGCCGGAAACCGAACGTGGTCCCCGACCGGTCCACCATGTCGTTGACGACCGCCGTGGTGATGATCTCCCGGTGCAGCCGGTGATCGCCCATCCGGCTGGCGTAACGCTGCCGCAGCGGGGTCGGGAAGTAGTCCACGAGCACCCGGCGCAGGTACGGGTCGTCGGGCAGTTCGGAGGCCAGCACCTCCTGGGTGGCGGCGATCTTGGTGTGGGCGAGCAGCACGGAGAACTCGGGGATGGTCAGCCCGGTGCCCGCCGAGCGCCGCTCGGCGACCTCCCGCGCCCCCGGCAGCACCTCCAGCCGCCGCCGGATCCGGCCGTCGCGCTCGAGCTTGCGGATGTAGCGGGCGTGCACGTGCAGCATCGGGATGTCCTGGGCCCTGGAGGCGGCCAGGGCCCGGTTCTGCTGGTAGTTGTGCTGGAGCACCAGGGCGCCGACCTCGTCGGTCATCTCGTGCAGCAGCGCGTTCCTGGCCTGCATGGTCAGCTCGCCGTCGCGCACCACCCGGTCCAGCAGGATCTTGATGTTGACCTCGTGGTCGGAGGTGTCCACGCCCGCCGAGTTGTCGATGAAGTCGGTGTTCACCAGGCCGCCGGCCAGCGCGTACTCGATCCGGGCCTCCTGGGTCAGGCCGAGGTTGCCGCCCTCGCCGATCACCTTGGCCCGCAGCTGGCTGGCGTCGACCCGGACCGCGTCGTTGGACCGGTCCCCCACGTCGGCGTTCGACTGCCCGGCCGCCTTGACGTAGGTGCCGATGCCGCCGTTCCACAGCAGGTCCACCGGGGCGGCCAGGATGGCCGAGATCAGCTCGTCCGGGGCCAGCGCGGTGACCCCGTCACCGAGCCCGATCACGGCGGCGGCCTCGGGCGAGAGGTGGATCGACTTGGCCGACCGCGGCCACACCCCGCCGCCGGCCGAGATCAGCGCCTCGTCGTAGTCGGCCCAGGACGAGCGGGGCAGGGCGAACAGCCGCTGCCGCTCGGCGAAGCTGGTCATGGGGTCCGGGTCGGGATCAATGAACACGTGCCGGTGGTCAAACGCCGCCACCAGCTTGATGTGCCGGGACAGCAGCATGCCGTTGCCGAACACGTCGCCTGACATGTCGCCGATGCCGACGGTGGTGAAGTCATCGGCGTCCACATCCACGCCCAGGGTCTGGAAGTGGAAGCTCACCGACTCCCAGGTACCCCGGGCGGTGATGCCCATCTTCTTGTGGTCGTAGCCCTCCGAGCCGCCCGAGGCGAACGCGTCGCCCAGCCAGAACCCGCGGCTCTGGGCGATCTCGTTGGCGGTGTCGGAGAACGTCGCCGTGCCCTTGTCGGCCGCGACCACCAGGTACGGGTCGTCCCCGTCGTGCCGGACCACCTTGGCGGGCGGCACGACCCGGCCCGACTCCAGGTTGTCGGTCACGTCCAGCATGGCGGTGATGAACATGCGGTAGCAGGCCAGCACCTCGCCCTGGTAGGCCTCGCGGTCGGACGGGTCGGGCAGCTGCTTGCAGACGAATCCGCCCTTGGCTCCCGACGGCACGATGACCGAGTTCTTGACCTCCTGGGCCTTGGCCAGGCCCAGGATCTCGGTCCGGAAGTCCTCCCGGCGGTCCGACCAGCGCAGCCCGCCGCGGGCCACGTCGGCGAACCGGAGGTGGACGCCCTCGAACCGGGGCGAGTACACGAACATCTCGAACTTGGGCCGCGGTGCGGGCAGGTCGGGCACCCGGGCGGCGTCCAGCTTGAACACCAGGTACGGCTTGTCGCCGAACGAGCCGGCGGTGCTGGCCCGGGGGGACACAGCGCCCCCTGGGGACACCCCAGACCCCGATGGCCCGGAACCCCTCAAGGAACTGAAGTAGTTGGTCCGCAGCGTCGCCGTGATCAGCTCCCAGTAGGTGCGCAGGATCCGGTCCTCGTCCAGGCTGGCCACCTCGTCCAGCTCGCCCCGGATCTCCTCGGCGATGGCCTCGCTGCGCTCCTGGCCGCCGCCCTGCCGCTCCGGGTCGAACCGGGACTCGAACAGCCGCACCAGCAGCCGGGTGACCGTGGGGTTGGAGCGCAGCACGCGCTCGATGTAGACCTGGCTGAACGCCGTGCCCGCCTGGCGCAGGTACTTGGCGTAGGCGCGCAGCACCGCCGCCTGCCGCCAGGTCAGCTGGGCGTCCAGGACCAGGGCGTTGAACCCGTCGTCCTCCACCACGCCGTGCCACAGCGCGGCCAGCGCCCCCTCGACCTGCTCCCGGACGTGCTCCACCGAGACCGTGGCGGACCCGGCCGAGCTGCGCCGCAGCCCGAAGTCGTAGATCCAGAACGGCTCCCTGGCCGGGAACTCGTAGGGGTGCTCGTCGACCACGTCCACGCCCATGTGCTGGAGCCGGGGCAGCACGTCGGTCAGCGTGATCGGGCCGCCGGTGCGGTAGATCGTCAGCCGCCAGACCCGCTTGGTCCCGCTGTCGGCCGCGATCGTGCCCTCGGAGGGCTCGATGGGCACCCCGCCGACGTAGTCCTTGGACTCCCACAGCTCGAACGCGACGTTGTCGCCCGACTCCCGCAGCTCCAGGATCCGGGCCAGGTCCGAGGCCGCGGCCGAGGCCGGCACGTCGCTCTTGTAGTTCTGCGGGATCGTGTCCCCGCCGCCCACCAGCGCCAGCACGGCCCGGCCCGTCTCGCCGCCGCAGGTCCGGGGGGCCTCGTTGGCCAGGTCGTCGTCCCAGGACCGGGCCGCGGCGGCCACCGCGCGCTCCAGCGCCGCGGTGTCCAGGTCGGGCAGCGACTGGCCGCGGTCGGCCCGGACCACGACGTGCAGCCGGGCCGCCGGCGACTCGCCGACCAGCACGCTGTAGTCCACCTGGCTGCAGTTCAGGCCGCGCTGGAGTATCTCCTGGACGCGCAGCCGGACCTGGGTCGTGTAGCGATCCCTGGGCAGGTAGACCAGGCAGGAGATGTACCGGCCGTAGGTGTCGCGGCGCAGGAACAGCCGGGTCTGCCGCCGCTCGCGCAGGCGCAGCACGCCCGCGGCCACCTCGGTGAGCTCGGGCACCGAGGCCATGAACAGTTCCTCGCGCGGGTAGAACTCGAGCACCTCGGCCGCGTAGTTGCCGTCGAAGCTGTCCGCGGCCAGGCCCAGCCCGGACAGCACCTCGGCCACCTTGCGCCGGACCACCGGGATGCTGGTGATGCTCTCGGAGAAGGCCACGTGGGTGTACAGGCCCAGGAACCGGTGCTCCCCGACCACCTGGCCCTGGGCGTCGATCCGCTTGATGGCGACGTAGTCCAGGTAGCTGGGCCGGTGCACGGTGGACCGCGAGTTGGCCTTGGTCACGATCAGCCGGTGCGGGTCCAGGGCCTGGGCGCTGGACTCGGGCGGCAGCGCGGCGAACGCGCTGGGATCGGGCGTGTCATGGCGCAGGATGCCCAGGCCGGTGCCGGGCACCGCGCGGACCAGGGTCTCCTCCGGCCCCGGCGTCAGGTCGTACTCCCGGTAGCCCAGGAACGTGAACCGGCCGTCGGCCAGCCACCGCAGCAGCGCGCCGACCTCCTGGTCCGACTCGGCGTCGTCGCCGGCGCCGGCGGGCTGGTCCAGCAGCCCCTCGGCCAGGTAGACCGCCTTGGTCCGCATCCGGCTGCCGTCCTCGACCGCGACCCGGACGTCGGACAGCACCCGCTGGAGGTCATCGGCCAGCCGCTTGAACTCGCCCTCGGCCAGCTTGGCGACCTCGATGTGCGTCCACGACTCGGCCAGCTCGTCGTGCGTGGGCTCGTCCCCATTGACCAGCCCCGCGACCTCGCGCATGACCCCGGTGACATCGCGGCGGATGCGCAGCTGGGGGTGGACGACCAGGCGGGCCGACAGGCCGTGCCGGGCCAGTTCCATGGTGATCGAGTCGACCAGGAACGGCATGTCGTCGGTGACGATGTCGATCACGTCGGAGGCCGGGTCGGCCGCGGCCGGACCGCCCGCGCGGACCCGGACGGTGGCCCGGCCCTGCGGCCGCATCACGGCCAGCTCGGCCTGCTCCCGGGCCACCGCGGCCAGCCGCTGCGGCCCGGCCGCGACCAGGTCATCGGCGGCGACGTGGCGATAGTAGGCCCGCATATACACCTGGACGTCGCCGACGCCGGGCAGGCTCCCGAACGCCTCGCCCGCCTCGGCCAGCAGCTTCTCCCTGGCCTCGCCCGTGTTCTCGGACATCTCGAACTCACTCCTCCACTTACGGCGCCGTTGCCGTCGTTACAGCCAGTCCCGCAGTTCCCAAAGCAGCGGGTAATACCTCATCGGAACACGCCTGTGCAGATATGGTGCGCCCGTTGAGCCGCCAGTCCCAGACTTCGTGCCGATCTGCCGCTCGACCATCTGCACGTGCCGGGCCCGCCACAGGCCGGCCAGCTCGTCGTGGGTCAGCAGCTCCTCCGCGAGCTGCCACTCCTCGTCATGACCGTCCCGGTCGCGGGCCACGGCCACCAGCGAGGCCAGGATCTCCTGGTCGCTGGCCACCGGCAGGCCGCGCGAGGCCAGCAGCTCGACGTAGGCGTCCCACAGGGACGGCTCGGCCAGCCGGCGGTCCAGCCGCGCGCGCTCGGCTTCGGTGAGCGATCTGAACCTCGATAGGAAACTGGGATCCTTGGCGCCGGACAGGAACTCCAGCTCGCGGAACTGGACCGACTGGAACCCGCTGGCCGGGGCCAGCGCCGCCCGGAACTCCAGGAAGTCCTGCGGCGTCATGGTCTCCAGCACGTCGATCTGGCTGACCAGCAGCCGCTCGATGACGTGGGCCCGGCGCAGCAGCTGCCGCGCCCGCCACAGCTCGTGCTCGGTCATGAGGTCCCGAACTGCGGTCAGCTCGTGCAGCAGCTGCTGGAACCACAGCTCGTAGGCCTGGTGCGTGGTGATGAACAGCAGCTCGTCGTGGGCCGGCGGGACGACCTGCGGGACCTGCTGGGCGAGGAGCCCGGGCAGCCGCAGGTAGCTGCCGTAGGTGAGCAGCCCGCCTTCCTCGCCGAAACTGCGGCCGGTGCTCACGCTGCTGGACATGCTCAGGCTCCCCCCGCGACGAAGAACTTCAGTACCTCGGGGTTGGCCAGGGCCTGCGGGTCGGCCGCCTCGCCCGCGGGCGTGCCGAGCATGATCTTCCGCACCGGGACCTCCAGCTTCTTGCCGGACAGCGTGCGCGGGATGCCCGGCACCGGGCGGATCTCGTTCGGCACGTGCCGCGGCGACAGCTCGGCGCGCAGCGCGGTCTTGATCCGGCCCGCCAGCTCAGCGTCGAGTTCGTGGCCGTCGGCCAGGACCACAAACAAGATGAGCTCGCCCTCCTGTCCCAGCCGCCCTGTATCCACCACCAGGCTGTCGGCGATCTCGTCGAAGTGCTCGACGACCCGGTAGAACTCGCTCGTGCCCATGCGCACGCCGCCCCGGTTCAGCGTGGCGTCGGACCGGCCGTAGATCACGCATCCGCCGTCGGGCAGGATCATGATCCAGTCGCCGTGCCGCCAGACTCCCGGGTAGTCGGCGTAGTAGCTGGCCCGGTAGCGCTCGCCGCCGGGGTCGTTCCAGAAGCCGACCGGCATGGACGGCAGCGGCCGGGTCAGCACCAGCTCGCCGACCTCGCCGACGACCGGCTGCCCGGCCTCGTCGAAGGCCTCCACCCTGGCCCCCAGGCACGGCCCGGAGATCACCCCGGCTCGGACCGGCAGCAGCGGGCACGGTCCCACGAAGCCGGTGCACACGTCGGTGCCGCCGGAGTAGGAGCCGAGGATGAACGCGGGCGCGGCTGATCCGCTGGCCACCGCCTCGTAGACCCAGCGGAAGCCCTCCGGGGGCAGCGGCGAGCCGGTCGAGCCGACCCCGCGCAGCCGGGACAGGTCGTGCTCGGCGGCCGGGCGGAGCTGCTCCTTCATGCAGGCCAGCAGGTACGGGGCCCCGGTTCCGGCGTAGGTGACCCCGGTGCTGGCGGCCAGCCGCCACAGGGTGTCGGTGCCCGGGTACACGGCGCTGCCGTCGTACAGCACGATCGTGGTCCCGGCCAGCAGGCCGCCGGCCAGGTAATTCCACATCATCCAGCCGGTGGTGGTGTACCAGAAGAACACGTCTCGCTCGCCGAGGTCCTGCTGCAGGCACAGCGCCTTGAGGTGCTCCAGCACGATGCCGCCGTGGCCGTGCACGATCGGCTTGGGCAGCCCGGTGGTGCCCGAGGAGTACAGCACCCACAGCGGGTGGTCGAACGGCACCTCGTCGAACGTCAGCGGACCGGGCGGCGCGCCGCCCGGGTCGGCCAGCTCGGCCCAGCCCAGCTGGCGGGCGCCGACCTCATCGGGCCGCCCGGCGCCCAGGTAGTCCACCGTGACCAGGGCCTCCAGGCCGGGCAGCGCCGCCGCGATGGAGCTGACCTCGGCCCGGCGGTCGAACCGCCGTCCGCCGTAGGCGTAGCCGTCCACCGCGATCAGCACCTTGGGCTCGAGCTGCGCGAACCGGTCGATCACGCTGGTCGCGCCGAAATCGGGCGAGCAGGCCGTCCAGATCGCTCCCAGGCTGGCCGTGGCCAGCAGCGCGACCAGCGCCTCCGGGCAGTTGGGCAGGTAGGCGGCGACCCGGTCGCCGCGGCCCACGCCGAGCGCGGCCAGGCCCGCCTGCGCCCCGGCCACCTGCCGCTCCAGCTCGGCGTAGCTGATCCGCCCGGCCCGGCCCGCCTCGCAGTCGTAGATGACCGCGGTCCGCTCGGGAGCTGAGTGAGCATGGCGCAGCATGTTACGGGCGTAGTTAAGGGTCGTGCCGCCGAACCAGGTCACATCAGGCATCGGGCCGCCGGTCAGCCAGGGGCCCTCCCCGCGCTCGCCGAGGACGCCGAAATAGTCCCAGATCGAGGCCCAGAACGGGCCGGGCTCGGCCACCGACCACTGCCAGAGCTGCTGATAACCGTCGGTGAGCACGTTCCGCTCGGCGGCCAGCCAGCGCGCGTAGCGAGTGATCCTGGCCTGGTCGATCGTGGCGGCGTCGGGGGTCCAGAGGGTGTCACCGTAGTCGCGGCCGGCGAGGAGCTCGGTATCGGTCGGCATAGCGCTCAGCATCCGCCGTCCGGCTGGCGGTCGCAACGCGACGGGCGCGACAGATGCGTCATATGGGACTCAGACATAGCCCCTGAAGTGCATCATCGCGGCGCCCGCCCCACTCCCGCGCAACTCGTCACCGTTGACTGACCAGTTATATACCAATGTGCGTGGCGGCCGGACCGCCGTTACCGGCCCGCGCCCACCCGGGTGAGCCGGTCCACGACCGCCGCCACCTCGGCCGTGTCCGACAGGTCGGCCAGGACCACGTCGGCGCCGGCCGCGGTCAGGTCGCTGGCCGTGGACCGGCCGCTGGCCACCGCGATGCACGGAACGTCGGCGATCCGGGCCGCCTCGGCGTCCCGGATCGAGTCGGCCAGGTACACGGTGGCGCCGGCCGGGATCCGGGTGTGGTACTTCTCCTCGGCCTGGGTGCGGCAGCTCAGCAGCTGCGAGCCCTTGGGGTAGGCGTCCGCCCCGTAGCCGCCGATGTCGGTGTCGAAGTAGTCGGCCAGGCCGAAGGCGGCCAGCTTCTCCATCGCGTTCGGCCTGATCGTGCCGGTCAGCACCGACTGGATGACGCCCGGCAGGGCGGCGGTGGCCCGGACCGCGGCCGTCGCGCCGGGCAGCAGCCGGCCCTGCTGGGTCAGGAGCCCGCGCCGGGCGCCGAACGCCTCGGCCAGCTCCCAGGCGTACTTGGCCAGCAGTTCCTGGCCCGCCTGCGCGGCGCCCGCCGAGACCTCGGCGGCCGAGGGCACGTCGTTGAGGGCCAGCGACTCAAAGAAGATCTCCGAGTCGCTGCGGCCGGCCAGCTGCGGCAGTGCCACCAGGGGCCGGCCGGTGACCCGGCGGAACGCCTCGGCGTAGGACTCGCGCGAGACCCGCGCGACGTCCATCAGAGTCAGGTCAATGTTCCACAAGACCAGGCGGTTAACGATTTGGGTCCTCCTGCCGGAGCTCGACCCTATTGGCCAGCGTTTGAGACATCCTGAGCGTACCGGGTCGATAGCTCGAGGAGATGACCTCCGAGGTGCCGAAGCAGACCGTAATGCCGCGGGCCAGGCTCTTCGGCCTCAGCTTCCTGATGCTGTTCACGGAGCTGGCCCTGATCCGCTGGACCGGCGCGAACATCGTCTACCTGTCCTACTTCTCCAACTTCGTCCTGCTGGGCAGCTTCCTGGGCATCGGCCTGGGCTTCCTGCGGGCCAGGTCGCGGGTGGACTTGTTCCGGTGGGCGCCGGTCGCGCTGGCCCTGCTGATCCTGTTCGTGCTGGTGTTCCCGGTCCAGGTGAGCCGGGGCGGCGGGCAACTGCTGTTCTTCACCTCGGTCAAGGCCAGCGGGCCGCCCACCTGGGTCAGCCTGCCGGTGATCTTCCTGGTCGTCGCGCTGGTCATGATGATGATCGGCGAGGGCGTGGCCCGCACCTTCGCCCTGTTCCCGCCGCTGGAGGCCTACCGGCTGGACATCCTGGGCAGCCTGACCGGTATCGCGGCGTTCTCGCTGCTGTCGTTCATCGACGCGGAGCCGTGGACCTGGGGCCTGATCACCGCCGCAGTGCTGGCCCTGATGTACGGCAAGCGCATCGGCGTCATCCAGGTCGTCGCCCTGCTCGGCGTGCTGGGCATGCTGGCCGCCGAGTCGGCCAGCGCCACCGACATCTGGTCGCCTTACTACCGGCTCACCGTGCTGCACCACGCGCCGAACTACGAGATCGAGGCCAACGGGGTCCCGCACCAGGTCATCCAGCCCGAGCGGAACCGGCGGGCGTTCTACTTCTACCCCTACCAGCAGGCCCGCGGGAACTCGCTGCGCGACGTGCTGATCATCGGCGCGGGGACCGGCAACGACGTCGCGACCGCGCTGGCCGAGGGCGCCCAGCACGTGGACGCGGTGGAGATCGACCCCGAGCTGCACCGGCTCGGCCAGCAGCTCAATCCCGACCACCCGTACCAGAGCAAGCGGGTCACGGCGTACGTCACCGACGGCCGGGCCTTCCTCGAGCAGACCAAGTCGCGGTACGACCTGATCGAGTTCGCGCTGCCGGACTCGCTGACCCTGGTCGCGGGCCAGTCCTCGCTGCGGCTGGAGAGCTACCTGTTCACCCTCCAGGCCGTGCAGGCCGCGAAGGCCCACCTCAACCCGACCGACGGGGTCTTCGCCATGTACAACTACTACCGGACCCAGTGGCTGCGCGACCGGCTCGCGAACACGCTGGACGTGGCCTTCGGCCATGCGCCGTGCCTGGAGTCGTACTCCACGCTGTCGATGCTGACCATCAGCCCCCGCCGCCCCGCCCTGCACTGCACCGCCTGGCAGCGCCCGGCCACGGTGGTGCCGCCGGCCACCGACGACCACCCCTTCGTCTACCTGGACGGCAACTCGATCCCCGGCTACTACCTGCTGACCCTGGGCCTGATCCTGGCCGCGTCGGTGCTGTCGGTCCGGGCGCTGACCGGGCCGCTGCGCCGGATGAGCGGCTACGTGGACCTGTTCTTCATGGGCGCGGCGTTCCTGCTACTGGAGACCAAGAGCCTGGTCCAGTTCGCGCTGCTGTTCGGCACGACCTGGTTCGTGAACGCCCTGGTGTTCGCGGGGGTGCTGGTCGCCGTGCTGGCCGCGGTGGAGGTCTCCCGGCGGGTGGTGATCAGGCCGCCGGGCTGGCTGTACCTGGCCCTGCTGGCCGCGCTGGCCGCGGCCTGGTCGGTCCCGTCGGACGCGCTGCTGGGGCTGCCGGCCGCGGCCCGGTTCGGGGCGGCCACGGCACTCGCGTTCGCCCCGATCTTCGTCGCCAACCTGGTTTTCGCCCAGCGATTCCGGGACGCCGACGACTCGGCGGTGGCCTTCGGCGCGAACCTGCTGGGCGCGATGGTCGGCGGCGTGCTGGAGTACACGTCGCTGATACTGGGCTATCGCTGGCTGCTCGTGCTGATCGCCGCCCTGTACGGCCTGGCCTTCGGCATCAGCGCGCTGCGGGGCTACCGGCTCAGCCCATATGCGGGTAGCGAAAGTCCGTCGGCGGCACGAGCAGCTCCTTGATCGTCCGCGCGTTCACCCACCGGATCAGGTTGAAGATCGAGCCGGCCTTGTCATTGGTCCCGCTGGCCCTGGCCCCGCCGAAGGGCTGCTGACCGACGATCGCCCCGGTCGGCTTGTCGTTGATGTAGAAGTTGCCGGCCGAGAAGCGCAGCACCTCGCCGGCCCGGGCGATGGCCGCCCGGTCCTGGGCGATGATCGACCCGGTCAGCGCGTACGGCGCGATGTCCGCCGCCTGGGCCACCACCTGCTCGTAGGCGCCGTCCTCGAACACGTGCACGCCGAGGACGGGGCCGAAGTACTCGGTGGTGAAGATCTCGTCGGCCGGGTCGGCCGACTCCAGCACCGTGGGCTGGACGAAGTAGCCGGTGCTGTCGTCGGTGGCGCCGCCGGTCAGCACGCTGAGGCCGGGCCGGGACCGGGCCCGCGCGATGGCCGCGGCGTGCTTGGCGAAGGCCCGGTCGTCGATCACCGCGCCCATGAACAGCGACAGGTCGGTGCTGACGTCACCCATGGTCAGCGCCTCGGTGCTGCCGATCAGGTCGTCCCGCATCCGGCTCCACACGCTGCGCGGGATGTAGGCCCGCGAGGCCGCCGAGCACTTCTGGCCCTGATACTCGAACGCGCCGCGGACCAGCGCGGTGGTGAGCACCGCCGGGTCGGCCGACGGGTGCGCGATCACGAAGTCCTTCCCGCCGGTCTCGCCGACCAGGCGCGGGTAGCCGCGGTAGCGGGCGATGTTCTCGCCCACGGTCCGCCACAGGTGCTGGAACGTCCCGGTGGAGCCGGTGAAGTGGATGCCGGCCAGGTCGGCGTGGGTCAGCGCGACCCGGGAGACGGCCTCGCCAGACCCGGTGACCAGGTTGATCACGCCGGGCGGCAGGCCGGCCCCCTCCAGCAGGCGCATCAGCTGGTGGGCCGCGAGCTGCTGGGTCGGCGACGGCTTCCAGACCACCACGTTGCCCAGCAGCGCGGGCGCGGTGGGCAGGTTGCCCGCGATCGAGGTGAAGTTGAACGGGGTGATGGCCAGCACGAAGCCTTCCAGCGGCCGGTACTCCAGCTGGTTCCAGCTGCCGGGCGGCGAGGCGGGCTGCTCGGCCAGCAGGCGCCGGGCGTAGTGCACGTTGTAGCGCCAGAAGTCGATCAGCTCGCAGGCGGCGTCGATCTCGGCCTGGTAGGGCGACTTGGACTGGCCGAGCACGGTCGCGGCGTTGACGGCCTGCCGCCACGGGCCGGCCAGCAGGTCGGCCGCCTTGAGGAAGATGGCCGCCCGGTCGTCGAAGGACAGCTCCCGCCAGCCGGGCGCGGCCAGCCGGGCCGCCTCGATGGCCGCCGCGACGTCCTCGTCGGTGGCGTTGGCCAGCTGGCCGAGCACGTGCCGGTGGTTGTGCGGCTGAACCACGTCCACCCGGCCGCCGCCGCCCATGCGCTGCTGGCCGCCGATGGTCATGGTCAGCTCGGCCCGCTCGCCGGCCAGCTCCTTGATCTTCTGCTCGAGCGCCGCCCGCTCCTGGCTCCCCGGCGCGTACCCCTTGATCGGCTCATTGGCCGGCACGGGGACATTAGTCACGGCATCCAGCGTATACACTGCGGCATCGCTCCCTGCTTAACCCGACATCGATGGCGGTATGTCTCATCGTCGCATGTAGGCGGCAGTAGCAACGCAGGGGTAGCGGGGTCTCATTCCGAGATGTGGCGCAGCTCCTGGGTGGCGAACCAGAGCAGCTCATGACCCTCGGCGCTGTCCACGGCGAACTGGGCGTCGTCATCGCCCGCGGCGGCCGCGGGCAGCGCGGCGGCCGCGGCCGTGACCTCCGCGATCGCGGACGGCTCGTCGATATGCCCGCAAACGACGTGCCTGAGCAATACCGGCTGCTTGACCTCCACGAGCGCGGGCTCGTCGAATCCGGCGTTGCCCACCACCTGCTCGTCGGGCAGCTCGGCGGCCAGCACGACCCGGCGGCGCGGCGCGGCCGGATCGTCATGCAGCATCCGCAGCGAGGCCCGGGCGGCGTGCAGCAGGGCGATATATTCCAGTTCTTCCATATCGCCGCTTGAGTACCATTCCCGGAGCCCGGGCGTGACGGCGAAGCCGCGGACCGGAGGCTGGCCGACCTCGGCCGTTTCGAGCAACTCGGCCACCGCAGAAAGCGTGGCTGGGAAGTAGACGCGCATTATGTCCCCGCAGCGCAGAAGAATCTATTGCTGAGTGTGCCAGGCGGCCGGGCGTTTTTTCAGTCGATCAGGGGCTTGGCGATGGCGGAATCGGCCGGCCCGGCCTCCGGCGTGACCCGCCGGCCGACGGCGGCCACTACGGCGGCCACGGCCGCCTCCAGCGACTCGTGCTCCCAGATCCGGATCACCCGCCAGCCCGCCGCGACCAGCGCCGCGTCGGCCGCGCGGTCCCGTTCCACGTTGCGGGCCAGCTTGGGGCCCCAGTACCAGGTATTCGAGGCCGGCTTGGTGCCGTGCTCCGGGCACACGTGCCAGAAGCAGCCGTCCACGAAGACCGCGACCCGGCGGGCGGTAAAGGCGATGTCCGGGCGCACCCGCGCGCCCTCCAGTTCCAGGCGGTAGTCCTTGCGGTACCGCAGGCCCTGGCGGTGGAGCTCGCGCCGCAGCGCCAGCTCGGGCTTGGTATCGGTACGCCGGTTGGCCCGCATGTTCGCGGAGCGGCCGGGGCTAGAGGGATGTGGATAGTCGCCCACAGCGATCCAGGCTAGGGCAGCGGCACCCAGACGGTCCCCGCTGTGCCCGAACCGTCACCCGGGAAATGCCGTCACCAGGAAATGCCGAGCAGCTCCCGTACCCGGGCCGTGGTCTGCGCCGCGTCGCGATGGTGCACCCCGACCAGCCCGACCGACTCGGCGGCCCGGATGTTCTCCTCGATGTCGTCGATGAACACGCACTCCCCTGGCTCCAGCTCGAGCAGCTCCGCGGCCAGCCGGAAGATCCCCGGCTCGGGCTTGCGCATGCCGACCTCGGCCGAGATCACCACCGCGTCGAACAGCTCGGGGAACAAGTCGCGCGGGTAGCCGCCGCCCCAGGAGTTGGACAGCAGCCCGGTGCGCAGGCCCGCCTGCCGCGCGGCCCGGATCAGGTCGTGCATGACGTCGTCGTATTCCGAGGCGGCGAACATCCGGGCCAGCAGCCCGTCCGGCACCACCGCGCCGCCGTCGACCCTGACCAGCTGCTCGGCCAGCTGCCGCTCGAACTCGGCCTCGGTGCACTCGCCGCGCTCCAGGGCCCGGATCGGGCTGACCGCGTCGCCGCCGGCGTAGGCCTGCGCCACCCAGGCCCGCATCACGGTCCGGTAGCTGGCCTGGTCGATGCCGTCGGCGTCCAGCCAGGCGGTCACGCTCTTGATGATCGGGCTGGTCATGACGCCGCCCCAGTCGGTGATCACCCCGCGCAGCGGGCGGGCCTGATCAGGCTGGGGCGTGAGTGAGGAGCTGTCCGCGACGTCCGTTTCTGGCACGTCTTCGATGCTAAGCCACGCTCCCCGCTCGCTCGGTCGCTCAGCGCCCGCCGGGCGAGACGCTGGCGGCGTAGGCGCCGGGGGTGACGCCGACCACGCGGCGGAACCAGCGGGTCAGGTGGGCCTGGTCGGCGAAGCCCGCGAGGGCGGCCACCTCGGCCGGCCGGTGGCCCCGGTCCAGCAGCAGCCGGGCCCTGGCCACCCGGTGCTGGGCCAGCCAGGCGTAGGGCGGCATGCCGACCTCGGCCCGGAACGACCGCAGGAGCTGGTAGCGCGACAGGCCCGCCTCGGCGGCCAGGTCGGCCAGCCCCGGCGGGCAGGTGAGCTGGTCGGCCAGCCGGGTCATGACCTGGCTGGCGAGCCGCCCGGTGCCGGGCAGCCGGCCGACCGGCCCGTCGAGGTCGGGGGCGGGCGAGGCATGCCGCCGGACCAGCTCGCCCAGCAGCCAGGACAGGCGCGACTCGGCTTCCAGCGGCTCGGGGTCCTGGCTCAGCCCGGCGTGCACCCGGCGCAGCCCCCAGGCCAGCTCCGGGTCCATGACGACCGGCTCGGGGAACCGCGGCCAGCCCGAGCCCCCGGCCAGCAGCGCGCGCCCGGACCCTTCGGCCAGCAGCTCGGCGGCCAGCAGGTCCGCGTCGGGGTACATGACCCGGTACACGAAGCCCGGCCCCATGGCCGGCGCACCGGTATGCGGCTCGCCCGGCTCCAGGATGACCACGCTGCCCGGACCGGCGTAGTGCAGGCCACCGCGGTAGCTGATCACCTCCAGGCCGTCGGTGCACGCGCCCAATGCAAAGGCCTCGTGCACGTGCGGCGCGAAGGCCTGCGCCACCCGCGCGTGCAGCAGGTCCAGGACGTGGCCCCGTCCGAGACTGACCCGCCGCCACTGCGGCCGGGCCGGATACCGCTCGCTCACCCGTCCAGTCTGAGGCACATCGCCGCTCCTGGCAGAATCGCGGCATGGACCGTACAGCCGTGATCACCGGAGCCAGCAGCGGGATCGGAGCGGCCAGCGCCGTGAAGCTAGCCGAGGCGGGGTACCGGGTGGTGCTGACCGCCCGGCGGACCGACCGGCTGGCCGAGGTCGCCGAGCGGATCACCCAGAAGGGCGGCCAGGCCGCCTGCCACCAGCTCGACGTGACTGACCGGCCCGCCGTCGACGCGTTCGCCGCCGCGCTGGACCGCTGTGACGTGCTGGTCGCCAACGCGGGCGGGGCCATCGGCGCCGAGACGGTGGCGGCGGGCGACCCCGACGACTGGCGCGCCATGTACGAGGTCAACGTGATCGGCACGCTGCACGCGACGCAGGCGCTGCTGCCGAAGCTGGCCGCCAGCGGCGCCGGCACGATCGTGCTCATGTCATCCACGGCGGGCTTCGTGGCCTACGAGGGCGGCGGCGGGTACGTGGCGGCCAAGCACGGCACGCACGCCATCGCCGGGACGCTGCGGCTGGAGCTGGCCGGGCAGCCGGTCCGGGTCATCGAGATCGCGCCCGGCATGGTGCGGACGGATGAGTTCGCGGTCAACCGCTTCCGCGGCGACGCCGACGCCGCGGCCAAGGTCTACGCCGGCGTCGCCGAGCCGCTCACGGCGCAGGACGTGGCCGACGCGGTGGCCTGGACCGTGACCCGGCCGCAGCACTTCAACGTGGACCTCATGGTCATCCGGCCGCTGGCCCAGGCCGCCCAGCACAAGGTCCACCGCGAGCTCTGAGGCCCGTCGGTCTGGCCGGGCGGGCGACTAGCTGGTCTGGGTGACCTTGCTCAGGCCGCGCGGGGCGTCTGGGTTGAGGCCCAGCGCGCGGGCCAGCGCCTCGGTCAGCAACTGGCCGGGCACGATCAGGCCCATGGGCGCCAGCCACTCCGGCAGGTCCGGACCCGGCAGCGACCGCGAGCACGCCGCCGCCAGCTCGGGCCCGCCGCCGATGCCGTAGGCGTTCGCCCCGGCGGAGGTGACCCGGCGGGCCAGCTCGACGGAGCCGGCCAGCGTGGGGCCGGACCGGGCGGCCAGCACGATGGCCGGGGTGTCGGGGTCCACCACCGCGATCGGGCCGTGCAGCAGGTCGGCGTAGGACAGGCCCATGGCGTGCAGGTAGCACGCTTCCTTGAGCTTGAGGGCCAGCTCCAGCGCGGCGGAGTAGGCCAGCCCGCGGCCGGACACCACGACGCCGGGCACGGTGGTCAGCTCGGTCACGATCTGCTCGAAGTCCGGCGGCTGGCTCAGCATGGCCTCGACGGCGTCCGGCACGTCGCGCAGCTCGCCGGGGTCCAGGTCGGCACCCAGGCCGAGGGCCAGGATGGCCAGCGCGGCGAGCTGGGTGGTGAAGGTCTTGGTGGCCGGCACGGCCCGCTCGGTCCCGGCCTGGGTCACGAACGCGACCTCGGCCTCCTGCGCCAGGGGCGACCCGGCGCCGTTGGTGACGGCCAGGGTCCGGGCCCCGCAGTCCCTGGCCCAGGCCAGGGTCTCGACGATCTCCTCGGTCCGGCCGGACTGCGACATGGCCACGGCCAGCACGCCGGACAGGTCGACGCGGGCCCGGTAGGTGGTGGCGATGGACGGCGAGGCCAGGGTGGCCAGCCGGCCCGCGAAGGCCTGGATCAGGTAGGTGCCGTAGACGGCCGCGTTGTCGGAGGTGCCCCGGCCGATGAACAAGACCTCCCTGGTCTCGCTGGCCAGCCGGGCCGCCTCGGGGCGGCGGGGCAGCAGGGCGTCGATGGTGGCCCGCAGCGCGGCGGGCTGCTCGGCGATCTCCCGGCCCATATGCGACATGGTCTGTCCCTCTTCGGTGGCCACGGTCACCGGCCGCCCTCCGTTACTTCTCTGCTACTACTCTGCCAGCACCCTTACCAGGCGGGCCCGAACACCTGCCGTCCGCCGATCCAGGTGGCCCTGGCCTGAAGGTCAGGGCCGAGCCAGACTAGGTCCCCGGCCGCACCCGGGGCAATTCTGCCCAGCTGGGGACATCCGATGAGGTCGGCGGGCAGCCGGGTGGCGGCGGCCACGGCATCGGCCAGGCCGACGCCCGCGGACACGATGTTGGCCACCGCGGTGTCCATGCGCAGCGCCGATCCGGCCATGACGCCGTCGGCGCGCACCGGCGGCTGGCCCAGCCCCGGCGGCAGCTCGATGGGCTCGCCGCCGAGCAGGTACCGGCCCGGTGGCATGCCGGCGCAGGCGGCGGCGTCAGTGACCAGCACGACCCGGCCGGGCGCGGCGTGAAACGCGATCAGGCAGGCGGTCCCGCTCACGTGGTGCAGGTCCACGATCAGGCCGCTGGTCAGCCGGGGGTCGGCCAGCGCCTGGCCGACTACGCCGGGCTCCCGGTGGTGGAGCCCGCGCTGGGCGTCGAACAGATGGGTCACCATCCGCGCGCCGGCGTCGGCGGCCTGGGCCACCTGGGCCGCGGTGGCGTCGCTGTGCCCGACGCTGGCCAGCACGCCCGCGGCGGTGAGCTGGCTGACGGCGGCCAGCGCACCGGGCCGCTCGGGCGCCAGCGTGACCACCCGGAGCAGGCCGCGGCCGGCGATGAGCAGCGCGTCGATGGCGGCCGGGGTCGGGTCGGTGATCCAGTCCTCGTTGTGCGCTCCGCGCCGCAGCGGCGAGATGAACGGGCCCTCCTGGTGGATGCCCAGGACCCGCGCGCCGGGCGGCAGATCGGGCAGCAGCCGGGCGGCGGCCCCCAGCGCCTCGGTCAGCTGCTCCACGGGCGCGGTGATGAAGGTGGGCAGGAACGCCGTGGTCCCGGTCTCCGGCAGCCGGCTCACGACCTCGGCCCAGCCCTCCGGCCGGACGGCCATCAGCTCGTGCCCGAAGAAGCCGTTGACCTGGAGGTCCACGAAGCCGGGGGCCAGCACGCCGTCGTCCAGCTCGATGTCGGCCGGGCCGGGCGGCGGCCCCGCCCCGACGTCGGTCACCTCCCCGCCGGCAATGGTGACGTAGCCGGGGGCCAGGATCGGCGCCTCGGGCAGCCCGGTGACCAGGCGCGGCGCGGTCAGCACCAGCGGCCCCGCCGGGCTCAGTTGGGCGCACGATTCAGTTCCAGGGCCGAGTCCGGCCGGCCGGGCTCGGCCGTGACGAAGAACTCGCGCATCAGCCGGGCGACCAGGTCGGGCCGCTCCATCATGGCCACGTGCCCGACCCTGGGCAGCACGACGGCCTGGCCGCAGCGGAAGGACCGCGCCGCCCTGGCCGCCGAGGCCGGGCTGACCAGACGGTCGTGGCTGCCGTGGATGACCAGCGTGGGCGCGGTGACCCGGGCCGCGTCGCGCCACAGGGTGCCAGGCCCGCGCCGGGTGTACTCGGCCACCAGCGAGCGGACCGAGCCCAGCAGCACCTGGACCTGGTAGCCGAGGCTGTCGCGGCGGACGACCTCGTCGATCTCCTCCTGGATCCGGCTGGGGTGCATCAGCGCCGGGTCGGCGTAGACGTCGCGCAGCGAGCGCAGCGCGCGCTCTCGCGGCGACTGGGTCTCCAGGCGGCTCAGGGCCCAGGGACCAATCCCCGGCACGCTGACGGCGGCCACGCGCAGCGGCAGGATCCGGGGCCGCAGGTCGGGCATGGCGGGCGAGATCAGCGTCAGCGTGCGCACCAGGTCCGGCCGCCGCGCGGCCACCCGGGTGCAGACCGCGCCGCCGAGTGAGTTGCCGACCAGGTGCACCGGCCAGCGGCCCTGCCGGTCGATGAAGGCGATCACGCTGTCGGCCTGGCCGCCGATGGAGTAGTCGCCGCTGGCTGGCACCGGCGAGTCTCCGTAGCCGGGCAGGTCGACCGCCTCGCAGGTCAGCACGCCCTCGCCGGGCCGGCCAGGCCGGCTGAGCAGGTCCATGAGGTCGGTCCAGTTTCGCGACGAGCCGCCCAGGCCGTGCACCAGCACCGCGGGCTCGGGGTCGGCCCCGTCCGGCACCGAGCGGGCCGGGGCAGTCCTGACATACATGTCGCCGGGGTCTAGTCCGACGAATTCGCCTGACCAGGCAGCAATCGGATCGGCCATGTAGTTGATTTTACGCTCGGCTAACGACAATGCCCGGGGCGGACTTGGGCTCAGCTGGCCCGCTTGCGGGGCCGGCGGGGCGCGGCCGGCTGCTTGGGCGTGGTCTTCCGGGTCCGGCTCGTCCCGGTCCTGGCCGGGGCCTCGTCGTCGTCGGCGGCGGCCTTGGCGGTCCGGCGGGAGCCCGCGTCGGCCTTCCCGCGGCCGCCGGGCTGGGCGTCATCCTTGGAGCCCGCCGGGGCCCGGGCCGATCTGGAGCGGGATCCGCCAGAGGCCGCGGCCCGTTTGGGAGCTGGAGCATCGCCGGGTTCCTGAGCCCCGCCGCCGGTGCGGGCGGCGGCCAGGCTGGCCCGCAGGGCGTCAGCCAGGCTGGTCGGCTCGCTGGCTTCCTCCTCGGGCTGGGGCTGGAGCACCTCGCGGCCCTCGACCTTGGCCTCCACCAGCTCCTGGAGCGCCTCCCGGTACCGGTCGTGGTACTCGCCGGGGTCGAAGTCGACGGTC
>JBOHCO010001276.1:0-1322 GCA_050698895.1 Streptosporangiaceae bacterium | reverse complement strand
TCCATCACGCGGCGAAGCTGCTGCTGGCGCGGCTCGGTGACGAAGTAGCCGCGCTCGGTCACGTCGAGTCCGTAGCGCTGCAGGAACTCGACGTCGGGGTCGACGATCAGGACGTGCTCGGTGTGCTCCATCACCGCCCGGGCCAGCCGGACCGGGTTCCTGGCGTACTTGGATGCGGCCACCGCACCCGCCAGCCCGGCTCCGGTCATCACCGAGGCGTCGAGCTCGGCCTGTCCCGACTCGGTGAGCGCCGCGCCGTGCCCGGCGTTGAACAGCGGATCGTCCTCCAGCACCGCCACGCTCGCGCACACGGCGTCCAGGGCATCGCCGCCTGCGGCGAGCACTCGCCACCCGGCCTGATAGGCGGCCAGCAGCCCCTGCTCGTAGGCGGCGCGACGCTCGGACTCCAGCTCCTCCACCCGGCCTCCGGCCCCGCCGTGCAGGGCCAGGCTCGCTCCCCCCGCAGGCGGCACCGCTTCGAAGACCCGCATGGCGATCGTCCTTCCCTCGGGGCAGTTAGAGGACCGTTCGTAACTGCCCTGGTTAATGCACGATATTCTGTAACAGATGTTACAGGCCTGTCGCGGATCCGCAATGCCTCTGCGCTCTCGGGAGGGCCCACCGCCCTCCGCGGTGAGCCCTCGCCGCGGCGGTCAGTTGGCCGGGCTGTTGTGATAAGCGACGACGTGCCACTGCCCGTCCCGCCTGGCCAGCACCCAGGTGCACCGGACCAGGCGCTCGGCCGGAAGCTCGGCCTGTCCGGCCATCAGCACGCCGCCTTCGGTGATGACCACGGCCGCGTCGGACCCGAGGAACCGCACGCTCTGCGGCTCGTCAAGGACGCGTGATCCCTTGAGCGGCCCGGCGAACCCGGCGGTCATGGTCGTCCGGATGACCTCGCTGTTCTTCTTGTAGATGCCCGGCTGCACCACGCTCGCGTCGTCGGTGTAGAGCTTGGCGAACGTGTCGGCGTCCCCGTCCGCCCAGGCGTCGTAGACGGCCTGGATGACGCCCAGGACGCTGTCCGTCGCGACGCTGTCAGCCGGATTGCTGTCAGCCGCCACGCTGCCGGTCATATTGCTGCCTGTCATATTGCTGCCTGTCATACGGTGGTCTCCGTTCTCGGCGCCGCCCGCCGGCTGGCGGGCTGACATGGGTACCTACCGGCCCGGCCGCCGGAATTCATCGCGGCGGACCGATGATTTGCGGCCCGCCGGCGAGTAGGTACCTGCATGGGACGAGGAGGAGTGGCCGTGACCGCCGCCAGGGACGAGTTCGAGCACCGGGCCGACCCGTATCGACGCGAGTTGCTCGCCCACTGT
>JBOHCO010001275.1:0-1288 GCA_050698895.1 Streptosporangiaceae bacterium | reverse complement strand
CCGCCCGACAGCGCCGACGGCAGGAACGAGGCCCGGCCGGCCAGCCCGACCCGGTCCAGCAGCTCCGTCGCCCGCCGCCGGGCCGCCCGCGGCGAGCGCCCCGCCAGCAGCGCCGAGAGCTCCACGTTCTCCACCGCCGTCAGCTCATCCATCAGGTGGAAGGCCTGGAACACGAAGCCCACCCCGTCGCGCCGCAGCCGCCCCAGCGCCCGCTCCGACATCCGGTCGACCCGCTGCCCGGCCAGCCAGATCTCCCCCGCCGATGGCCGGTCCAGCCCGCCCAGCAAGTGCAGCAGCGTCGACTTGCCGCAGCCGCTCGGCCCCATCACCGCCAGCGTCTCGCCCGCGGCCACCTCCAGGTCAACATCGTCGACCGCGCGCACCAGGCCGGCCTCCCGGCCGTACTCCCGCCGCAGCCCGCGCGCGCGCAGCACCGGTGTCGTCTCGGTGTCGGTCATCAGTGGCTCCTCCGCCCCGTCCAGTTCCGCTCGCACGCTTCCAGCCAGCGCAGGTCCGCCTGGAGCCGGAGCACGATGCCCTCCAGCAGCAGTCCCGCGTCCGAGCCCATCGGCTCCGCCATCGCGGCCCGCTGCGCTTCCCGCAGCCGCCGCAGCAGCTCGCGGCGCTGGGTGTCCACGATCGCCACCGGGTCGGCCAGGCCCGCCGCCGCGGCCGCGATCAGCTTGAGGTGAAACTAGGCCAGGTCCGGCCGGGGCCAGCTCACCTCGGCCAGCCAGCCCGCGACCCGCTGCTGGCCCGCCGCCGTCAGCTCGTACACCTTGCGGTCCGGCCGGTCGGCCAGGCCCGCCGAGCGCTCCGAGGTGACCAGGCCCGCCTTCTCCAGCCGGGTCAGCGTCACGTAGATCTGCCCCGCGTTCATCGCGTCGCCGAGCGGCCCCAGGGCCTGGCCGAGCCGCGCCCGCAGCTCGTAGCCATGCGACGGCTCCTTGGCCAGCAGCGCCAGCACCACTTCCTGCTGCACGGCTATCTCCTAACGGTTAGCTATATAGATAACTGTTAGTCCTGGGGTCTGTCAAGCAGGCTGGTCAAGCAGGGTCGGTTGGGGCGAGCAGGGTCGGTTGGGTCGAGACCTCTTCGCTAGTGCGTTCCCTCGGGTCGTCAAAATGTCAGAGGTAGTCGCTACTCTTATCGAACAAGGTCAGCCAGCGGCAAGCCGAGGAGGTGATCCGATGCCAGCTCTCGAGGCCACGGATCTCGACTCCCGTCGTGAGGGGTTGAGCTGGGCCTGCGACCTGGACCTGGGGCAGCTGCTGGCCGCGATCGGCGC
>JBOHCO010001274.1:0-1822 GCA_050698895.1 Streptosporangiaceae bacterium | reverse complement strand
ATCTGAGGCCGTCCGCGCGGCCCGGACCGGCGGAATCGGCGGCCCGGGGGTATGGCGGCCGGGCCACGCAGAGCGCGACAATCAAGGCGGGGAGGCGGCCGCAGCGCGGCGGCCGGGCTCACCCGTGGAGTGAGTATGACGACGCCCACAATGACGTGGACGAGGCTGACCCGCCGGCTGCGCGACGACCACAATCCGCTGCGCCGCCGCTCGGACCGCGTCGAGGCCTGGCTGCTGCCCGCGGTCCTGGCGGCGTTCCTGGTCCTCGCCCCGCTGGTGGCCGCGGCCACGATCTGGCAGGTGCACGCGGCCAACGCCGCCGACACCCGCGCCCAGCAGGCCCTGCACCCGGTGCCCGCGGTGCTGCTGGCCGCCGCGCCCGGACCTATGCACCGGCACGGCTCGAGCTGGCTGGCCTGGACCCCGGCCCGGTGGACGGCCGGCGGCGTCACGCGCACCGGCCAGATCCCGGTCGGCGCGGGCACCCCGGCGGGCAGCCGGGTCCGGGTCTGGCTGACCCGGTCGGGCCAGGCGGCCCTGCCCCCGCTCACGCCGGGCCTGGCCCGCGACCGCGGCCTGTTCGCGGCGTCGCTGGCCCTGGCCGCGCTGGCCTGCGCGCTGGCCCTGGCCGCCCTGGTCGGCCGGTGGCGGCTGAACCGGCGCCGGCTGTCCGACTGGGCCGCTGACTGGCTCATCATCGAGCCGCAGTGGAGTCACCTCAGATAACAGGCCTCGGTCCGGGGCCGCGGGCCATGCTCAGCCGCGCGTGAAGACCGCGTGAATCGAGATCGTGTTCTGGCTGGATGACATGCCCAGCTGATTCCACGTCAGCCCGAAGTCGGCCCGGTTGACCTCGATCGTCGCGTCCAGCGCCACCTCGCCGTCGCCGGCCACCGCCGCCGTTGCCGGGAACGTCAGCCGCTGGCTGCGCTCCCGGACGGTCAGGGCGCCGACCACCGTCAGGCCGTCACCGGTGACCGTCAGCCGGTCCAGGTCGAACGTGATCACCGGGTACTTGTCGCTCAGGAAGAAGTCGTCCGAGCGCAGGTGCTTGTCGCGCTTGGCGTTCCCGGTGTCGACCGACGCGGCGCCGATCTCGATCCGGCCGCTGACCTCGCCCGCCGGGCTGACCGTGCCGCGGCCGGCGACCTCGCGGAAGGCGCCCTTGACCGGGACCAGCCCCCACACGCTCTTGCTCCGCAGCGTCACCGTCGACCGGGCCGGGTCCAGCGTCCAGCTCCCGGCCAGCGCGCCGCTGGCCACCTGGGCCTGGAGCGCGGACGTGACCTGCTGCGCGGGTGTGCTCATGGCCTGTCACTCCTCAAGGAAGATTTGCTTCTGCGGTCAAAATATTTTTGACGTTGCAACAATATATACTTGCTGATACCAGGTCAACGGAGAGCCCGGTGACCGGCTAGCGATCGGCGGGGTGCGGTGACCGGGGAATCGGCGGGCGGGCACTCGGCAATGTGCCTGCGGCTGATGCGGCTGTTCCCGCGGGTGGTGCGCGGGATGCGGCGCTACCAGGACCAGACCACTCCCCCGACCCAGGCCCCGCTCGGCCCGCGGCACGTGGCCGCGCTGGAGCAGCTGCGCGACGGGCCGCTGACCGTAGGCACGCTGGCCACCCGGCTGGACCTGACCCTGTCCACGGTCAGCGGCGTGCTGGCCGGCCTGGACCAGGCCGGCTTCGTGGAGCGAGCCCCGGACGAGGCCGACCGCCGCCGGACGATCGTGCGGATCAGCCCGGCGGCGCGGCCGCAGGTAGAGGAGTGGCTGGACGGCGCCGCCGCGCCGCTGGCCCGGGTGCTCGACCGGCTGG
>JBOHCO010001273.1:0-4769 GCA_050698895.1 Streptosporangiaceae bacterium | reverse complement strand
GGCGCCGTCGCCCCAGCGCAGGTGGCCGCCGAGCCGGTGCTCCTCCTCGACCAGCATCACCCGCGCCCCGGCCCGCGCGGCCGCGACCGCCGCGGTCAGGCCGGCCGGCCCTCCGCCGGCCACCAGCACGTCGGGATGGGCGTAGCGCTTGTCCACCGCCACCCGGGGCGTGTCCGGCGAGACGTGCCCGGCGTGCACGAACCGCTGGAGCACGCGCTCGTAGGCCGGCCACAGCCGCTGCGGCCGGATGAAGGTCTTGTAGTAGAAGCCGGGGCCGAGGAACCGGCCCGCGAGCTGGTTGGCCGCCTTGACGTCGAAGGCCAGCGAGGGCCAGGTGTTCTGGGAGCGCACGTCCAGGCCCGGCTCGGCCAGCCGGTGCCCGCCGCGCACGTTGGGCTCGTCGCCGACCTGGAAGAAGCAGCCCGGATCGAGGTAGCTGGCCGTCAGCACGCCGCGCGGCCGGTGGTACTTGTAGCTGCGCGACAGCACCCGCTGGCCGCTGGCCAGCAGCGCCGAGGCGATGGTGTCCCCGGCCAGGGCCGGGACCGCGCGGCCGTTGAACCGGAACGTGAACGAGGTCTCCCGGTCGATCTCCTCACCGGGCTGCACGCCCAGCCGCAGGTCGCTCACTGGAGCCCCTCGTCATGGATGCACGGAGTGCGCGACGCGTTGGTGGCCGTGTCGCGCTGGATGGTGAAGAACCGGCGGCAGCCCATCCGGTGGTACCAGGTCTCGGTGACCAGGCCGAGCGGGTTGGCCGGGAAGTACAGGTACTCGCGCCACTCCCGCGGCGTGGCCGACGCCGGATCGGGCCGCGGCGCGGCCTCGCCGGAGTAGTGGAACTCCGTCGCGCCCCGCGGTCCGCACCAGGGACACCGGATGAGCATCATGACAAGCAGCCCTTCCCAGCTCAGTGGCCGACCGCGGCCGCGCCCTTCTCGCCGACCAGGCTGCCGTCGGTGAACCGGCTCAGCCCGAACGTCTGGATGATCTCGGGCGGGGTGCCGGTGGCCAGGCACTGCGCCATGGCCTCCCCGGACACCGGGCCCGCCTTGAACCCGTAGGTCCCCCAGCCCACGTCCACGTAGAAGCCGTCCACCCCGGTGCCGCCCATGATCGGCGAGAAGTCCGGGGTCATGTCGCACAGCCCGCCCCACTGGCGCAGCAGCCGCATCTTCGACAGCGCGGGCATCAGCTCGACGATGTGGGTGGCCAGCCCCTCGGCGAACTCCAGCGAGCCGCGGGTCGAGTAGGCCGCGAACGGGTCCACGCTGGCGCCGAACACCAGCTCGCCGCGGTCGGTCTGACTCACGTACACGTGCAGGGTGCCCGACACCACCACCGCGTCCAGGAACGGCCGGACCGGCTCGGTGACCGCGGCCTGGAGCGGGAACGTCTGGATGGGCAGCCGCACCCCGGCCAGGGCGGCGACCAGGGTGGCCCAGCCCGCCGTGGCGTTGAGCACGATCGGGGTGGCGATGTCGCCGCGGCTGGTGCGCACCCCGCGGACCCGGCCGCCGGTCACGTCGATCCCGGTGACCTCGGTGTCCTGGTGGATGTGCACGCCGCGGGCCGAGGCGCCCCTGGCGTAGCCCCAGACCACCGCGTCGTGCCGGATGATCCCGCCGGGCGGGTGGTAGAGCGCGCCGAGGATCGGGTACCGGGTGCGCGCCGAGGTGTCCAGGTACGGCACCAGCCGCTTGATCTCGGCCGGGTCGATGACCTCGGAGTCGACGCCCTGCAGCTGGTTGACCTCGGCCCGCCAGCGCATGGTGCGCAGCGAGGAGTCGTTGTGGGCCAGCGTGAGGTGCCCGCGCCGGGAGAACATGACGTTGTAGTCCAGGTCCGCGGCCAGCGTGCGGTACAGCTGCATCGACCGGTCGTAGAACCGGACGCCCTCGGGGGTCAGGTAGTTGGAGCGCAGGATCGCCGTGCTGCGGCCGGAGCCGCCGCCGCCGATGTAGCTCTTGTCCAGGACGGCGACGTTGGTGATCCCGTGGTTGACCGCGAGGTAGTAGGCGGCGGCCAGGCCGTGCACCCCGCCGCCGATGATGACCACGTCGTAGCTGCCGCGCAGCGGCTGGTCGGCCCAGGCCCGCGGCCACTGGCGGCCGGACAGGCCGTGGCGCACCAGGGCCAGCGCCGAGTACCGGGGCGGGCGGCGAACTGCTGACACGGCGGCCTCCCGGTCGGTTCAATGGCGGGGCGCATCGCCAGCATAAAACGCGTTATGAAACCATGTCCACTGTCAGTGGACATGGATTGCCTGCCGCCCCGGCTCAGGTCGACGGCGTGATCGACTTGATCGACAGGAACTGGATCGGCAGCTCGACCAGTGCCGCCGGGCCGTGCGGCACGCCGCCCACGAACTGAAGCGCGTCGCCCGACTCCAGCACGTACCGGGAGCTGCCGTAGCCGTACTCCATCCGGCCGGACAGCATGTAGATCAGCTCCGTGCCGGCGTGCTGGTAGAGCGGGAACGTGTCGCTGCGCTCGGACAGGGTCACCCGCACCGGCTCCAGCATGTTGTTGGGCGCGCGCATGATCCCGAGCGACTCGTAGCGGCGGCCGTCTCCCGAGCCCTTGTGCTCGATGTCCAGGCCCTTGCCCGCCCTCACGTACAGGACGTCCTGCTCCTCGTTCAGCCCCCGGAAGAACGCGGTGACCGGGACCTGCAGTGCCTCGGACAGCCGGGCCAGGGTGGCCAGGCTCGGCGAGGCCTGGGCGTTCTCGATCTTGGACAGCATTCCCTTGGACATGCCGCTCTGCGCGGCGAGCTGGCCGACCGTCCAGCCGAGCTGGAGCCGGAACTCGCGGACCCGCTGGGCGATGGCCGCGCCCAGCGCCTCCTCGAGGTCGCTGTGCCGCCCGCCGTTCACGGCCTCGGCCACGTCCGCGAGCGGGGGCAGTCCGGCCTGCTCGGCGAGATCCAGGATGCGCGCCACAGACCCAGGTTAATACGACGCCGCCGCGGTTCACTGTCAGTGCGCCGGGGAGCATTTCCAGAAACAGGCCGCGGCCGCGCAGGCTGGCCGCTGCCCAGCCCGCCGGTCTCGCCCCTGCTCACCCCGGGTCACACCCCGCCGCCTCGGTCCGCCGAACGGTTGACGCGGACCGATCGGCGGATGACAATCGCCTTCTAGTGAAACGTTGTCTCTTGTGCATAAACACGGCTCGTTAGTTGACCGACCGTCGGTGCACCACCATGGGAGGAGCGTGGGCCAGAGATGTGCGGAATCATCGGACTCCACCTCAAGAACCCCGATCTCCAGCCACGTCTCGGCGAGCTGCTCACCCAGATGCTGGAGGCGATGACAACCAGGGGCCCGGACTCGGCCGGCATCGCCGTCTACGCCGACCCTCCCGGTTTCGGCAGCACAGCGGCCGGCCCGGACGGAAGGCCGGTCCTGCGCTACTCGCTGCGCTCGGACGGCTCGCTGGACTGGGAACTGCTCGGCAAGCGGCTGGCCGCCGAGACCGCCAGCGAGGTCCAGGTACGCCAACTCGGCCCCGACCTCGCCGTGCTCAGCTCGCCCGCCGACGAGGCGCTGCTGCTGGCCGCCGTGGCGCAGGCCGCGCCGCAGGTCTCGGTGACCGGGCGGGGCCAGGCCATGGTGCTGGTCAAGGACGTTGGCGCCCCGGCCGACATCTGCGCCCGCTACGGCATCCCCGGCTGGGCGGGCTACCAGGGCGTCGGCCACACCCGGATGGCCACCGAGTCGGCCGTGACGACCGCGCACTCGCACCCGTTCGCCCCCGCCGCCGACCTGGCCCTGGTGCACAACGGCTCGTTCTCCAACTACGCCACGGTCCGCCGCCGGCTGGCCCGCGCGGGCGTCACCTGCGACACCGACAACGACTCCGAGGTCGCGGCCCGGCTGATCGCCACCCGGATGGCCGCCGGGGATGGCCTGGAGGACGCGATCAAGACCGTGTTCAAGGAGATGGACGGCTTCTTCACCCTGCTGGTGACGACCAGGACCCAGTTCGCGGTGGTGCGCGACTCCTTCGCCTGCAAGCCGGCGGTCATCGCCGAGACCAGTGACTACGTCGCCATGGCCTCGGAATACCACGCCCTGGCCGGGCTGCCGGGCATCACCGGTGCCGAGGTCTTCGAGCCGATGCCCGAGGAGATCCACCTGTGGAGCCGGTGATGACGGAGCCCGTGACCCTGAGCTGCGCGGAGCTCAGCACCCGCGAGATCAACACCGCGCTGGCCGCGCTGCCCGACGGCGGCTGCGCGCGGATCGTCGAGCCGCGCGGCCGGCACAACCTGGCCGTCGGCCTGACCAACCGGGTGCGCATCGACATCGCCGGGAACGCGGGCTACTTCATCGGCGGCCTCAGCCAGGGCCCGGACATCGTGGTCGGCGGCTTCGTCGGCTGGTCGGTGGGCGAGAACCTGATGAGCGGGTCGGTCCGGGTGCAGGGCAACGCGTCGGAGTGCGCGGGGTCCTCCAGCCACGGCGGGACGATCATCATCGAGGGCGACGCCTCGTCGCGGGCCGGGATCTCGCTCAAGGGCGGCACGATCGCGGTGGCCGGCGACGTCGGCCACATGAGCGGGTTCATGGCCCAGGCCGGGATCATGCTCATCGGCGGCGACGCCGGGAACGCCCTGGGCGACTCGCTCTACGAGGCGGTCATCTACGTGGCCGGGAAGGTCGCCTCGCTCGGCTCCGACGCCAGGGTCGAGGAGCTCACCGACGCGGACATCCAGGTCGTGAGGGACCTGGTCACGCTGAGCGGCTTCGACCACATCGAGCCGG
>JBOHCO010001272.1:0-2047 GCA_050698895.1 Streptosporangiaceae bacterium | reverse complement strand
CCGAGGGTCCGGGCGGCCTGAGCCCGCTGCGCGGCGTCCAGCGAGCCCGCCAGCGCGCCGGCCGCGGCGGCGCCGTACCCGATGGCCTGGCGCCGGGACACAGGCTTAGCCGTCATCCTAAGTTCCCCCCGTGACGTGACCGATGGCAACGATAAGTAGTCGTGACGCTACAGTTAGTGATCATCTTCAACGAGACGCCACGCGGAGAGGACGGCAATGCGGCTGACCCGGCGGGGACTCCAGGTGGCCCTGGGGCTGATCTGGCTGCTGGACGCGTTACTTCAGTTTCAGCCGGCGATGTTTACCCGGTCGTTCCCCGATCAGGTCATCAGGCCCGCGGCGCAGGGCAACCCGGCCTGGGTGGCCGACCCGGTGACCTGGTCGGCCACGCTGATCAGCCATCACGTGGTGCTGGCCAACGCCGCGTTCGCCACCGTGCAGCTGGTGATCGCGCTGGCCATCCTGTGGCGCCCGACGACGGCGCTCGGGCTGGCCCTGTCGGTGCCCTGGGCGCTGTCAGTGTGGTGGCTCGGCGAGGGCCTCGGTGGCGTGCTGACCAGTGCGCCCTCGGCGGTGGCCGGCGCGCCGGGCGCGGTCATCCTGTACGGGCTGCTGGCCGTGCTGCTCTGGCCCGCGCCGGACGGCCCGCGCGGCGGCTCGCTGGCCGCCGCCAGCCCGCTCGGCCCGGTGGCGGCCAGGCTGGCCTGGGCGGTCCTGTGGGCCAGCCTGGCCTACGACACCCTGCTGGCCGCCAGCCGGGCCGGGCTGGCCGCCACCGTGTCCGGCCAGGGCGCGGGCGAGCCGGGCTGGCTGGCCGCCATCGACCAGTCCGCGGGCCGCCAGCTGGGCGCGCATGACGCCGCTGTCTCTGCCGCGCTGGCGGTGACCTTCGGCTTCATCGCGCTGGCCGTGTTCATCCCGGCCGCCAGCCGGCCGGTGCTGGCCGTGACCGTCGCGCTGGCGCTGGGCATCTGGCTGGTGGGGGAGGACCTGGGCGACGTCTTCACCGGCCAGGGCACTGACCCCAACACCGGGCCGCTGCTGGTCCTGCTGGCCCTGGCTTACTGGCCGCGGCGCCTGCTGGAGCAGCCGCGGGCGGCGGGCGGTCCGGCGGCCCTGGCCCGGTCGGCCTCCCGCTAGCACATCAGGCCGCTGGCCCCGGGCGCGGCCGGGGTGCCGTCCGGGGGCTCGTGGCTGGGCCCGCGGGAGATGTTTATTCCGGCCGGGAACAGAATTGCCGGACCCCTTCCACGCGGCCGGCTAGACAAATTTTGCCGAACTCACGGCGAGCCGGGCCGGTGATCCTTCTGAGCGGTCCGTCGCCTTTATGGAGCGGGCTTTTTGACGCTTACGTGAAATTCCCCCGGCGGGCACCCGGGTTTCCTGCAGTGTCCTTTCAGCGAGCCGGCGGCCGGGGCACGGCCGAGCGCCAGGCGGCCAGGCCGAGCCGGACCAGCTCGGCGTTGCCGGTGACCGCCTCGCCGTACGGCCGGTCAGCGTGTCCTCCAGGCCGATCCGGCTCGTCAGCCCCAGCGCCCCGGCGTGGCCCACCAGCGGCCAGCAGGCGTCCTCGTCGCCGTGCAGCAGCACCGGCTCCGGCGCCCCGGTGCGGTCCAGCTCGGCCAGGACCTGGTCGGCGCGGTCGATGGCGGTCTCGGCGGTGCCGCCGGAGATCTCGACCAGGACCCGGGCCAGCCGGTCGCCGGGCCGGAACGCGGCCAGCGCCCGGGCGTCGGCCACCGACCAGACCCCGGCCTCGACCTCGATGCCCGCGCCGTGCAGCGCGGCGATGAGCTGCGTCCAGCCCGTCTCGGACACGTTGACGGAGGCGAAGTCCGGCCGGGCGGCATCGTCCAGGCCGGCCCACCCGGCCACGGCGGCGCGCCGGGCCCGCGGGTCACCGCCGGTGACCCACAGCCCGGTCGACACGCCCACGCCGGTGCCGGGACAGGCCGCCCGCACCGCTGCCACGGCCGGGCCGATGTCCGCGGCGGCCAGCGACTCCCCGCCGGCCGCGTCGCGCGCGTGCAGGTGCACGGCCTCGGCC
>JBOHCO010001271.1:0-11757 GCA_050698895.1 Streptosporangiaceae bacterium | reverse complement strand
GCCGAGCACCTCCTCGGCAGGCGCACGAGGCGGGCGGCGGCCCGGCGGGGCTGCGTCTGGTGGGCGCGGACCACGTCCGGCACCGAGCCGAAGCTGCCGATGGCCGCGCGCGCCGCCTGCGCCTCGGTCAGCCCGGCGGCCAGCCCGTCGGCTACCGACTCGCGCAGGTGATCCTCGGCCTCGGCCAGGATGGCGGCGGCCCGCTCCGGCCGCATGCGCAGGCCGGCCTCCAGGGCACGCAGGTACTCCTCGACCGGCCCGGTCACGCCGGCCACCCCAGCACGGCGTGCACGCCGGCGGCGAAGCGCCGCCACTCGGTCTGCTCGGCGGCCAGCGCCGCGGCGCCCTGGTCGGTCAGCGCGTAGACCCGCCGCCGCCGCCCGTCGCCTTCCGCCCAGTCGCTGGCCAGCAGGCCGGCGTTCTCCAGGCGGTGCAATGCCGGATAGATGGTGCCCTCGGGCAGGCTGAACGCGCCCTCGCTGCGCTGGCGCAGCGTCGTGATGACCGCGTACCCGTGCGCAGGGCCCGCCGACAGCACGGACAGCAGCAGCAGGTCCAGGTTGCCCTTCAGCCGTTCTCGCTCCATGCCTCGTAAAGCTATGCCTAGTGTTGCTAGGCGTCAAACTCAGGCGCCTACTCAGGCGCCTACTCAGGCGACGAGCGTTCCGCCGTCGACGGCGCTCACCGTGCCGGTCAGGTAGTCGCTGTCCATCAGGTGCACGAACTCCCTGGCGTCCCGGTGGACGACATCGGCCCGTCGCAGGTCTGCCTGGCCTGGGACGGCCAGCGGCACAGTCCCCTGATCCGGGAGTACGTCGCGCTCGCGCCCGAGCGGGCCGAGCCCTAGCCGGCGCTGATGGCCTCGATGATCCGCGGCCGCAGCTCGGTCGCGCTGATCACGGCGTCCACCGAGCCGACCTGCACGGCCCGGTGCACGCTGTGCACCGTGTCGAACTCGGTGGCCACCTCGGACAGCTTCTCGGCGCGCACCGCGGCCCGCACCTCGGCCAGCCGGGCGGTCAGCTCGGCCCGCTGCGCCCCGGCGGCCTCGGCCCGTTCCGTGCCCCCGGTCTCGGCCAGCCGGGCCTCCAGCTCGGCGACCCGGGGGTCGGCCCTGGTCCGCCGGTTGACCTCGCCGCTGAACACCGCCGCCGCCGCGGGCGCCCCGCCGATCACCGACGCGAACGACCCCTCCACGGCGAGCACCGTCATGCCCGGGTTGAGGGCCTTGGAGAACACCACGAACGCGCCGCCGTGATAGCGGGAGATCACGCAGAACACGATGCGGCCCCGGAAGTTCACGATGGCCCGGCCGATCTCGGCGCCGTACTCCAGCTGCAGCTTGCGCATCGACTCCGGTGACCCGTCGAAGCCGGACAGGTTGGCCAGCACCACCACCGGCCGGTTGCCGCTGGCCGCGTTGATCGCCCGGGCGGCCTTCTTCGACGACAGCGGGAACAGCGTGCCCGCCGTGTAGGTGTCGGGCCCGTCGGTGGGCGGGAAGCCGAGGCGCGGCACCGACTTGGACTCGATGCCGAGCAGGCACACCGGCCGGCCGCCGAGGTGCACGTCCTGCACCACGGCGGTGTCCGCGTCGGCCATGCCCGCCCAGCGCTCCAGCCCGGCGTGGTCCTGGTCGGACACCGCCCGCATCACGGTGCGGATGTCGAAGGCCTTCTTGCGGTCCGGGTTGGCGGTGGCCGAGAAGATCTCGCCCACGGTCGCGAAGTCGCTGCCCGCCAGGACGTGCGGGTAGTCCGACACGTCCCGGTCGAGCGGGTCGGTGGTGCCCGCGTGCCGCGGGCCCGGCTCGCCCGGCCCGACGTAGGTGTGCTCGTAGTGGGCCATCAGCACGTCGCGGGCCGCGGCCAGGTCCGGCGCCCAGTACTGGGCCTGCCCGTTCGGGCCCATCACCCGGTCGTAGCCGCCGATGCCGAAGTTGTCCTCGGCCGAGACGCTGCCGGAGAAGTCCAGGGCCTGCTTGCCGGTCAGCACCATGGCCGAGTCCGGCGTCATGACCAGGATGCCCCTGGTGTGCATGAGCATGGTCGCCTCGGCGTTCCAGTACGGCTGGGCGCCGACGTTGATCCCGGCCACCACGATGTTGATCTCGCCGCCGCCCTGGGTGAAGGTCACGATGCGCCTCAGCGCGGCGGCCACCCAGTCCATGTTCTCGGTGCCGGACTCCATGGAGATGCGCGCGCCCGCGGACAGCGCGAACCACTCCACCGGCAGGCCCCGCCGCTCGGCCAGGTCCAGCGCGGCGATCACCCGCGCGCACTCCGGCTCGGACAGCGCGCCGAGCGACTTGGTCGGGTCGCCGAGCAATATCACGCGCTCTATACCGTCGGGATACAGGCTGGTCGGGGTGCTGATCACGCCCGCCACCAGCGCGGCGGTGTTGTGGCCGCGGGGCCGGTCCGCCGGCACCAGGTTCCCGTCGGCGTCCAGGTCGTGCTCGGTGAAGCGGCCGGCGGTGCCGGCCAGCATGGCGGTCAGCTCGTACGGGTAGACGGTGCCGCGGCGGGCCGCCCGCAGCACGTTCTGGCGGTAGTCGTCCAGCGGCTCGACCGGCGCGGTCGGCCGCTCGCCGACCTCCAGCCGGACCCCGGACTCGACGTCGTAGCCGATCCGCACCGCGATGTCGGTCAGCTCGCGGCTGTCGGGGTCGCGCTGGCGGGCCAGGAACATGACCTCCTCCAGCCCGGCCCCCGCGGTGGTGGGCAGGATCCGCTGAACGACCGTGTTCAGCTCCGTGCCGGTCACCTCGCTGGGCGGCCAGACGTAGATGACGATCCGGTTGGTGTCGAACCGCTTGTTGGCCGGCCGGCCGGACTGCACCTTGCGGATCGCGTCCAGGCACGCGGCCAGGACGTCCTCGGCCGCGGGCAGCGCCACCAGCCGTCCCTCGTGGTCCCGCAGCGGCGTCAGGTCACGCACCTGGCCCATCGCGACCAGCCGCTCGTCGGCCGGGTTCTTCCGGGCCACGCAGTTGAACAGGTACACCTCCTCGTCGGCCGAGGGCAGCCGGGTGAGGTCGAACTCGCGCAGCCGCTCCAGCTGCATCCGCTCGGCGATCAGCGGGTGCAGGCCCCGGATCAGCCGCTCCTCGGTGATCCCGTCGGTCGACGGCCGGAAGGTGAAGTGGTGGTGCATGACCGCGCCGCTGCGCCCGGCCACGACCGCGGTGATCCGGCTGAGCTGGCCGGGGAGTCTCTGGGCGGCCAGCACCTCGCGCAGCGCGGCCGCCATCGCGTCCGGGTCGTCGGGCTGGTCGGCCCAGGTCAGGTAGATGTCGGCGACGACTTCCTGGGCCGGGGCCAGCTCGCCGGCGGCCCGCACGGCCTGCCCCAGGGCCCGGAAGTCCACCGCGGTGGTGAGCACCGCGTACCGGCCGTTCTCGTCATCGTGCTCGGCGACCACGAACGTGCCGCCCGCGACCTCGCTGGCCCGCAGGTCGCGCAGCGACTTGCTGCCGTAGTAGCGGCGAGTCAGCACCTCCAGCATCGGCCCTAGGCCCGCGCCCTCGCGGCCGATCCGCTGGCCCAGCAGCCGCACCAGCGGCTCCGAGCTGGCCACCATCGCGGCGATCCGCTGCGCGCGGTCGGGTGCCTGCGGGTGCTCGTCCAGGTAGCGCAGGTTCTTGCGCACGGCCGCGTAGACCTGCGCCCGGCTGCGTCGCAGCATGGGCTGGGCGAACCAGCGGAACACCACCGAGCGGGCCAGGTCGGAGACGGCCGGGAAGCGCAGCTGGGTGGCCGCGATCAGGTGCTCCAGGGTCAGGCCGGACGTCTCGCGCAGCGGCTCGCCGGGCGGCGGCTCGGTCAGCCACTGGCGCAGCAGCGCGGTCACCACCGCGACGTCGGCCGACGCGCGGCGCTGGGCCAGGAAGATCCGGAAGACGGCGTCCTCCAGCTCCGGCGTGCGCTCCAGGTCGGTCACCCCGTAGTGGCGCAGCACCCGGCTGAGCCGGTGCTGGAACGCCTCCGGCAGCCCGCCCCGCTCGACGTCGAGGCTCTGGAGGTAGGCGTGGAAGTACTCGCGCGGGCTGTGCACCTGGGTGTCGGTCCCGGTTTCCTGGCCCGCGGGGCGGTTGCGGGTCAGCTCGGACAGGTCGGCGAACACCTCGAGCAGCTCGGTCTCGCCCGCCAGCGGCCCGCCGTTGCCGTGCCCGGCCTCCGACCTGGCCGCCGCGTAGCGGGCCAGCACGCGGCGCAGGTCCTCCGGGTCGGCGTCGTAGCCGAGCAGCAGGCTATGCAGGTCGCGCAGGCCGGCCGCGACCCGCTCCGCCGCCGGGACGTCGCCGGGCTCGGCGGGCAGGTCGATCTCGACGTCGGCCGGCTCCGGCTCGGCCGCCCCGTTGCCGCCGTTGCCGAGCGGCTCCAGCCGCAGCAACGGCGCCCCGGCCTCGACCAGGCTGCCCACCGCCACCGGGCGCTCGCGCAGCCGGGCCCGGAACGGCGCCCTCAGCACGGTCTCCATCTTCATCGACTCCAGCACCAGCACCGGCGCGCCGACCTCCACCTCGGCGCCCACCTCCAGCGGCGTGGCCACGACCAGCGCGGGCGCCGGCGCGCGCACCACGCCGCCCTCGTCGCGGCTGATCCGGTGCGCGACCCCGTCCACCTCGACCAGGTGCGTGGGCCCGTGGGAGTTGGTGACCAGCCGGAAGCGCCGGCCGTTGACCAGGATCTGGCCGGCGTGCTCGTCGTAGCGCTCGATCTCGACGTCCGCCGCGCGCGGCGTGCCGTTTCCGGCGCTGATCGCGACCCGGAACCGGTGCGGCGCGACCCGGCCGACGTGCACCTTGTAGCCGACGCCGCGCAGCTTCAGCTCGACCGGGCGGCCGGTGTCCAGCTGGACGTGCGGGCGGCCGCCGTGGGCGCTGGTCAGCAGCCGCTGCCGGGCCAGCTCCTCGGCGTCCTCGTAGGCCTCGATGGCGGCGGCGGCCAGCGCGATCGCCGAGCCCCGCTGGGCCACGAGGCGGCCCGCGGCGCGGACCCGGTCGATCCAGCCGGTGTCCGCGCTGGCGTCGATGACCTCGGGCTGGTCCAGCAGGTCGAGCACGAAGCTCTTGTTCGTCGCCCCGCCGGCGATGATCACCGTCGTCTCGGCCATCGCGCGGCGCAGCCGGCCCAGGGCCTCGTCGCGGTCCCGGCCGTAGGCGATGATCTTCGCGATCATCGAGTCGAAGTCGGCCGGGATGGTGTCGCCCTCGCTCACGCCGGTGTCCACCCGGATGCCGGGGCCGGTGGGCAGGTCAAGCCGGACGATGCGGCCCGGCGAGGGGGCGAAGTCGCGGTCGGGGTCCTCGGCGTTGAGCCGGGCCTCGATGGCGTGCCCGATCTCGGCCGGCGGCTCTGCCCCCGGCTCCCGGCCAGTCAGCCTCCCGCCCGCGGCCACGTGCAGCTGGGCCTTCACCAGGTCCATCCCGGTGGTCAGCTCGGTGACCGGGTGCTCGACCTGGAGCCGGGTGTTGACCTCCAGGAACGCGAACCTTTTCTCGGCTGGATGGTAAAGGAACTCCACCGTGCCCGCACCCTGGTAGCCGACCGCCAGGGCCAGCCGCTCGGCGGCCGCCTTCAGCTCCCCGGCCTGCTCCGCGGTCAGCACCGGCGACGCCGACTCCTCGATGACCTTCTGGTTGCGTCGCTGGATCGAGCAGTCCCGCACGCCCAGGGCCCAGGCCGTGCCCTGGCCGTCCGCGATCACCTGTACTTCCACGTGCCGTGCGCCGGTGACCAGGCGCTCCAGGAACACCACGCCGCTGCCGAACGCGCGCTCGGCCTCCATCCGGGTGCGCTCGTAGGCCTCGGTGAGCTCCGCCGCGGAGGCGATCATGCGGATGCCGCGGCCGCCGCCGCCCGCGGTCGCCTTGAGCATCAGCGGGTAGCCGATCTCGTCCGCGGCGCGCAGCGCGCTGTCCAGGTCGTCCACCGCGCCGCGGCTCCACGGCGCGACCGGGACGTCGACCTCCTCGGCGATCAGCTTGGAGCCGATCTTGTCGCCCAGCCGGCGCATCGCGTCCGGGGACGGGCCGACGAACGTCACCCCCACCCGCTCGCACAGCTCGGCGAACGCCGGGTCCTCGGCCACGAACCCCCAGCCGACCCAGGCCGCGTCCGCGCCGCTGTCGCGCAGCGCCCGCTCCAGCACGGCCAGGTTCAGGTACGGGCGGTCGGCGGCGGGGCCCAGGTCATAGCTGAGGTCGGCCTCGCGGACGAAGGTCGCCGTGCGGTCGGCGTCGGTGAAGAGCGCGACGGTCTCGATCTTCGTCCCGGTCTCCGCGGCGAGCTCCCGGACGGCGTGGATCAGCCGCATGGCGGCCTCTCCGCGGTTGACGATGGCGACGCGACTGAACAACACCGACCGGGCCTCCTGAGCAGACACGTGATGGGCTGGTCATGCCCACGGTCAACAAGCAAACACTGAAGACTCTCGTGTACCGCTTAGAAGGGAAATGCCGCAAGCGACAGGGCCGCGCGCCGGAACTTGTGGAGACCGGCCAAAGAAGCTCCCGTTAGTGGGACAAAAGGCGCATACCATCCTGTCGCTGGAGTGTGGCGGGCGTCGGGGTGGCCTCCAGCAGCAGCAGGGCCACGTCGTCGTCCAGCCTGCGCCCGGTGTGCGCGAGCAGCCGGCCGAGCAGGCCGTCCGCGGCGGCCTGGAGGTCGGGGTGACGCAGCGTGTCCACCGCGTCCTCGAGCCGGAAGAACTGGCCCGCCCGGTCGCGGGCCTCCAGCAGCCCGTCGGTGCAGAACACCAGCCGGTCGCCGGCATGCACGGTGAAGGTGTCCGGCTTGATGCGGGGGCGCAGGCCCAGCGGCGTCGCGTAGGCGTGCGGGCTCAGTGCCCGCAGCCCGCCGCCGGCCCCCAGCAGCAACGGCGGCGGGTGGCCGCAGATGACCAGCTGGAGCCAGCCGCGCGGGTCGAGCTCGGCGAACACCGCGGTCACGAAGTCCTCGTCGCCCGCCGCCCGGCTGACCGAGCGGTCCACCACCCGGGCGATCTCGGCCAGCGACAGGCCGGGCTGGGCGCAGGCGTCGCGGAAGCTGGTCATCGCCACCGCCGCCAGCCGGACCGCCGACAGGCCCTTGCCCCGGGTGTCCCCGATCAGCCAGCGCGGGTGCTCGTCGTCGGGAACCACCTCCAGCAGGTCGCCGCCGACCCGGGCCTCGGCCGCCGCCGAGAGGTACCGGGACGCCAGCCGGCCCGCCGTGACCGTGGCCGGGACCTCGCGCAGCAGCGCGCTCTGCGCGACCCTGGCCACCGCGCGGACCTGGCCCAGGCGCCGCTGGGCCACGGTCCGCAGCACCGCGTTGGCCACCGCGAACGCGGTCAGCAGCAGCAGCACGGCCAGGTGCGAGACCAGCACTCCCGGCCGGGGCAGCCCCGGCAGGGCGGGCTCCAGCAGTACCAGCCCGATGCCCAGCAGCAGCGCCCAGCCCGCCAGCGCCGCGGTGACCCTGGGGGACAGGACCAGGGAGGCCAGCAGCGGCCCGACCGCCAGCCAGGCCACCGGAAGCAGTCCGTGGCCCGAGACGTACTGCGCCCCGGCCACCGCCGTGATGCCCGCCAGCAGCACCAGCCCGATCAGCCGCCGGGCCTGGCCCCCCACCGGCAGGGCCGGACCCGAGGCGTCCAGCGCGACGCCGCCCGCCCCGAATCTCCTCATGTCTGGCCACTATCGGCGGCCCGCCTCAGCACTTGCTGGCGGCAACCTGAGAGCAAGGTCAGAGCACCTTCAATTAACAAGGGCATTCCGGGTAATCGGTACATCACCGGCTGGCGGAGCATCCCGGGTGCCGGCGGAGACCGCCTTCTCCAGCCGGTTCAGCCAGGCCAGGTGACCCTCCAGCGCCTGGCGGCCTTCTGCGGTGAGCCGGAACCACGTGCGCGGCCGCCGGCCGACCGCGCCCTTGCGGACTTCCACGTATCCGGCGTCTTCGAGCACGCGGGACTGTTTCGACAACACCGAGTCGCTGATCCCGGCCGCCTCACGCAGCGCGGCGAACTCGACCCAGTCCGCGCCGGCCCCCAGCAGCCCGCAGATCGACAGCCGGGTGATCGGGTGAATGAGCGGGTCCGGCCGGGCGGTCACGCCGCTCCTCCGCCGGCTCGCAGGTCCTGGCGGATCCCCCGCAGCAGGGCCTGCGAGAGGGCCAGCTCAGCCACGACCGCGAGGGCCGCGACAACGATGGCGGCCATGGTCAGGCCGCGATCGATCAGGAGGCCCTCGGTCAGGAGGGCGGCGAGGCTCACCACGGGCATCGCGATCGGCACGGGACGGCCCGAGGCGGGACGGCGGTTGTTCCGGAAGCCCTTTATGCCAGTGGCCCGGGGCAGGCCCCACCCCAGCAGGCAGGCCACCACCAGCCCGGCGACCAGGATGGGCCAGAAGCGAACCTCCCGGGGAAGGAACCGCGAGCTGAAGGGGCACGCGAAGGTCAGTGCCCACAGGATGGCGAGACCGGACTGGTACCACCACGGCCACCGCATCCGGTCCGCCAGCCGGCTCCGCTGTGCCCGCAGCTGCGCTAGCGCTGTCGGGTCTCCCGCTGCATCGCGCACTGAGGCTCCTTCGTCATGTACTTTCCATTGGGAAAGTACATGACAGACCCGGGCACGGCAAGCCGTGCCCGGCCGGCGGCCCGGGCTGAGCGGGTGAAGCCGCCTGGGCCGGCCGCGCGGGGGACCTGGCTAGCTCAGAGCTAGGCGGCCCACTCGATGGCTAGCTTTCGGAGTCTGGCCGGAGGTAAGCGCCCACCTCGTCGGTAACACCCGTCCCACGCCCTGCGAGTGGTTCAGATCGTCCGGTCTATAGACCCGGTAATCCGAACTACTGTCAGTCATCCACAGGCGCGCGGCCGGCTGAGCCAGGTCTGCTTGCCGAGGGTGCGACCGGGGCGTCCATCAGCGGCAACAGCGCCGACACAACGAGGCGCTCCGGCCACCGCAGCGGGTTGTTGTAGCCGAGGCGCCTGATGAGCTGCCGCCGGTGCACGGTCATGTACCGGTCTCGGGTCTCCGCGCTGATCTCGCCGCTCTCCACCCGCCGGTCCAAGCTTGCCTGACGGTCCCTGAGCGCCTGCCAGCCCGCGGCGGCCACCCTCAGCCGACGCGCGAACGGACTGTTCTCGGACTCGGTCAGGACTGCGGGATGCCGTCCATCTGCTGCGTTCGCGAGCTTGCGCTCGTGCCTGGATCGGCGCCACGACCTGAGGTCTGAGTTGACCAGCCGGATCCCGATCAGCAGGGCGAGGCAGACCCAGCCCAGGGCCACGCTGCTGTGTAGCAGGCCGACCAGCAGCAATACACCCGTCACCACTTGCAGGAGCGAGGTGGTGAGCAGCTGCCACTTGCTCGTGCCGGTCCCGGCGCGGAGCGCCCGAGCCAGAGCCCTGACGGCCGTGGTGGGCAGCAGGGCCTGCGCACCGTCGATTATCCCGATGGCGAGAATGACGCCGCCGAATACCACGGGGAGCACGGACATCATCGACTCCAGCTGGCCTCGGTCAGCAACCTCGGTTGCCTGAGCCAAGCGTAACTGCGCCGCGCAGCTTAGTCAGCGGCCGTTGTCCCCAGCGGGGACCTGTCGCCGACCAGCCACAGGTGACCGAACGGGTCGATGAAGCAGCCTTGCCGGTGGACTCCCCACGGTACTTCGTGGTCACGGATCTGGTCGATGCTGCCGTCGGCTCCAGCGGCCACCGCGCGGTCGATGAAGCTGTCCGGGTCATCGACGAACACCTCGACCCGGACCGTCCGCGAGCCCAGCGCGGCCGGGGTGTCCCAGACCGGAGGATGAGCTTCGGCCGTCATCAGCATCTCTCCTCGCGCAAGCCGGGCCGGGACGTGAAGGCACTCACGCCGTAACCAGTCACGGGTGCCTGGCTAGTTGATCATGCTGGGTGCGGCGGCATCCAGCAGGTTCGGCTGAGGGCGTCGCGGATGGCCGCGAGGGGGTGGCGGCCGTGGCTGCGGGCGGTGGCGAGGCAGGAGCGGATGCGGCAGTGGCGCTGGAGGGTGGCCAGGGTGCGCCAGCAGCCGCTGATTTTCGCGGCGAGCTTGCAGCCGCGGACGGCGTTCTCCGATCCGTTGTTCGTGGCCGGGACGTCGAGCCGGGTGGCGAAGAGCCAGACCCGGGCGGCTTTGCGCCTGAGCCGCCGGGCGAGGATCAGTCCGGGGTGGCTGCCCTTGTGCCAGGGCCGGGACAGGCTGACAGAGATCCCGAAGGTGACGGCCTGGTCGTAGCTGTGCCGCAGCTTGTCCAGGAGGGCGGGGTCCAGCCCGGCCTGGCTGGCAGCGCGGGCGGCCCTGACCGCGGCGCTGGCCTCGCGGAGGGCGTCGCCGGCCTGCCGGGTCCAGACCCGGGATACCGGGTCGATGGCGTAGGCATCGTCCAGGTAGCGGTACAGGTGGGCGAGGCACTGCTGCACGCCGGCGAGCCCGGCGTCGTAGCTGAGGTAGCCGCCGTAGTCGTCGCGGACCAAGATCCCCGCCAAGCCGTCCAGGATCCCGAACCCGGCGATCGCCGCCTTCGTCCGGTTCCCGGCGGCGCCATGCCAGATCAGGTCGGGCCCGCCGCCGGTACAGGCGCGCATGGTCCGGACCGTATAGACATGCGGGTTCCCGCAGCCTTCCGCGCTGGCCGCCGATGCGGCCAGCGGGGCGGGGGTCTCGTCGGTGCCCAGCACGTCCGCCGCCCGCAGCGCGTCCTTCAGGGCGTTCTCGAACCCGGCGGCGGTTAACGCCGCATCGAGCCGGACCAGGCACCGCGACACGAACCCGGTGGAGACCGGCGCCCGGAACAAGGCGCCCATGAGATCCGCGGCCCGTTCGATCCCGATCACGTCCGTGCTGGCCAGCAGCGTCACCGCAGCAGTCACGTTCGGCCCGTAGCAGACCGGCCCCCCGGTCACCCCCGCCGGGGCCGGCGCAGTCGTGACCTGCCCGCACCCGCAGGTGCGGCTCATCATCTGGTACTCGGTCACCATCAGCGCGGCTGGCGGGATATCGACGACCTGCACTGCCGAAGCGACCCGCCCGGCCGCGCCGGCCAGGCCGGCGCCGCACCCGCCGCAGCAGCCCGGCTCGATGACCAGGGTCTCATCCGGCCGGGCAGCCCACGCCAGGCTCGCGCCCGGATGGCCTTTCTGCCCGCCCTGCGGCCGGCCCGGCCGCGCTCGCCGTGCCTCCCGCTGGCCGGCCCTCTTCCCCGCCTTCGCCGCAGGCCCGTCCTGGCCGGGGGGCTGCGAGGAGCTCGAGGAATCCCGGCTCACCTGCCGGCGCAGTGCCGCGACCTCGGCCCGCAGCGACCCGATCAGCGCGGCCTGCTCCGCCACCACCGCCAGCAGCTCCGCGTTCCGGGCCGTCAGCTCCTCATATGAGGGCTGCTCCGAACTCGGCATCCCCGAACCAAACCATGATCACAAAGCGGACGCCAGCACCGACACGACGCAGATCAACAGGGGGCGTGACTGGTTACCTCACGCCCAAGCCTGCCAGAAGCGAGGCGCAGCGGGCGGGGCGCTGGCGATCGGCCATTTGCCCCGCCTAGATCCTTCTGATCACACTGGCCACTCAGCTCACTTTTGAAACAGTGCCCTATTCCGGCCCGCACCTATTTGCTCGCTCTGAGCCCTGTCATACCATTGCGTTTGTCGGCCCGATTGCCAATGAAGATCGGGCAGTCGTGGCGGGAGCCGACGATGTCTCTACCGCGCATTCCGAGGATCCTGTTCGTCATTCCCGGGC
>JBOHCO010001270.1:0-2378 GCA_050698895.1 Streptosporangiaceae bacterium | reverse complement strand
GGGTCGCCCTGGCCGCAGGGGTGGCCCTGGCCGCCGGGGCGTCCGGGCCCGAGCCGTCCGGCGCGGGCACCCGGCTCAGGATCGGGCGCAGGTCGGCCGGCTCGCGGAAGCTCTCCTTGTACTGGATCCAGTCCGCGACCACCCGCAGCGTGGCCAGGTCGGCGGAGCTGTTCCCGGCCGAAGCCAGCACCCGGGCGATAGCGTCGGTGGTGGCGGCCTGGTCCGGGCCGCGGAGCCGGCCCACCGGCCGGACCTCAATCCGCACGCTCGGCCCTTGGCCGTGCCGGGCCGACGGGCGCCAGGCCGGCCTGGCCCAGGATGGCGGGGATGGCGGCCTCGCCGCCCGGCGCCAGCACGTGCACCCCGCCCAGGCCGGGAATCTGGGTCAGCGCGGCGATGGTCTCGGCGCACAGCGCCTCGGCCGCGGACCGGAACCGGTCCGCCGAGCCGTCGCCCGCGGCCAGCAGCCGGTCGGCGTAGGCGGCCGGGATGTGCACGCCGGGCAGGCCGGCCAGGTGGTGCAGGGCGCGCTGGGACAGCACCGGCCCGACGCCGGCCAGCACCCGGCAGCGGTCCAGCAGCCCGCGTTCGCCCGCCGCCTGCACCCAGCGGGCGAAGGCCGGCACGTCGAACACGTACTGGGTCTGCACGAACTGCGCGCCCGCCCCGACCTTGGCCGCCAGCCGGCTGACGTCGGCGGCCGGGTCGGCCACGCCGCCGAGCAGCCAGGACGGCCGGGGCATGAGCTTGCGTCCGGACATCAGCTCGCCGTCGTCGCGCATCACCCTGGCCACGCCGAGCAGCTGCGTGCCGTCCAGGTCGAAGACCGGCTTGGCCAGCGGATGGTCGCCCTGCCGGGGATCGTCGCCGGTCATCAGCAGCATGTTCGGGATGCCCAGCGCCGAGGCGGCCAGCAGCTCGGACTGGAGCGCGAGCCGGTTCCGGTCCCGGCAGGTGAGCTGCATGATGGGCTCGACCCCGGCGTCCAGCGCGGCCAGGCAGCCGGCCCAGCCCGCCATCCGGGCCGTGGCGCCCGCGTTGTCGGTGATGTTCACCGCGTGCACCCAGTCCCGCAGCGCCGCGGCCTTGCGGGTGACCGGCTCGGTGCTGGCCCCGCGCGGCGGGCTGACCTCGGCCGTGACCGCGAACTCCCCGGCGGCCAGGACCCGCGCGAGCATGCCCGGACCGGAGCCGTGGCCGCCCGGTCTGCCCGCCATGGCCCGGAGCCTATCGCGCCCCCTGGTCGCGCTCTGATGGGTGCCGGTCAGATGGGTGCCGGTCAGCTGGGTGCCGGTGAGATGCGGGCCGGTCAGATGCGGGCCGGTCAGCTGGGTGCCGGTCAGATGCGGGCCGGTCAGATCGGGGCCGGCTCGCTGGGCTGCTCCTCGGTGATCTGCGAGCTGACCTGCCGGCGGACCACGCTGAGCGGGCCCAGGCCGGACAGCGCGGTGGTCACCTGGCCCGCCAGCGCCGACGGCGCCGAGGCGGACTCGGCCAGGCCGAGGGCCGACACCCCGGCCAGCATGGCCGGGGTCAGGTCGCCGGCCGCGGCGATGACCTGGGTCTTGGCCCCGCCGTCGCGGGCCAGCGCCGACAGCATCCGGGCGTCGGCGCTGTCGGCGTCGCCGAGCACCAGCATCAGCTCGCAGTCGGCCGCGATGGCCTTGATCGTCTGGGCCCGGTCCGACGGCGCGTAGCAGAATCCGTCCGGGTTCGGCCCCCGCGCGGCCGGGAGCCGGGACCGCAGGGCCCCGATGACCGGGCCCGACCACTCGACCGGGATGCCCGGCTGGAGCAGGTAGGACACCCGCCGCGCGTCGGTCACCTGGAGCGTGGCGCTGCCGCCCGCGGACTCCACCACCGCCGCCCGCTCGGCGCAGCCGGTGATCGCGGCCGCGGTCCGCTGGCCGGGGTGGCCGAGGAGCACGACGTCGTCGCCGCGCTCGGCCAGCCGGGCCGCCTGATCCTGGGCGTGGGCGACGAACGGGCAGGTGGCGTCGACCACGGCCAGGCCACGGGCCACGGCCTCGGCGTGCATCGCGGGCGGCACGCCGTGCGCCGGGAAGATCACGATGTCACCCTGGGGGATGCCGTCCAGCGTCGCGGCGGTGACCACGCCCAGGCGGGCCAGTTCCTGCGCCGCCTCGGGCGGGGCGGCCAGCTCGCCGCAGACGTGCACGGCCCGGCCCGCCTGCTGTCCGCCAGCTTGCTCCCCGCCAGCTTGCTCCCCGCCAGCTTGCTCTCGGCCGGCCTGCTCGCTGACCGCCGCCCTGACCGTGGCCAGCGCGTTCAGCGCTCCGGCGCACCACGGCCGGCCGGCCGTCAGCAGCCGCCGGGTGCCCGCCACCGCGGCCCATTCCTCGACCGCGGCGCTGGCC
>JBOHCO010001269.1:0-1415 GCA_050698895.1 Streptosporangiaceae bacterium | reverse complement strand
CCGCGTGCACCGCCGGCAGCCGGATCCCGGCCAGCGTCGCGGTGTCCGCGTCCGGGTCCGGATACAGACTGACCTTCGCGTGCCGCTGCGCGTCGCGGCGGCGCTGCTCGGCGCCCTCCGGGTCAGCGGCGATCACCGCCCGGCGCAGCGCCACCCGCAGCTGACCGCTGGTCTGCCCGCCCGCCCCAGGTAGCACCGCCGACTCGACTGTGCGGGCGGTGTCGTCGTCCAGGGGGCCGGTCGCCTCGGCGATCAGCCGCGCCCGGTACAGGTCAATCTTCCCGGCGGACAGCTCCGCCCAGGTGGCGGCCAGCCGCCACCGCAGCGTCACCCCCAGGCCCGCCCAGCCCATCGCCGTCTGGTGGGACATGACCAGCTCCAGGCCCACCTCGGACCCGGCGGCCGGGGTGACCTGGTCGGGGCGGCCGTCGGGGCCGACGCGGACGTGGTCATCACGGCTCGCGGTGCGGGAGGCGATCTCGGCGACGGCGGCCAGTTCCCCGGCCTGGGCCCAGGCGGCGAGGCGGCGGAACGCTGAGGCGACGCCGGGCAGGTCCCACTCCGACAGGCCCGCCGGGTCGGCGCCGGACAGGCACGCCGCGAGGGCCGGGCCGGGCGGCAGCTGATCCGCCAGGACCCCGGTCACGTCCCGCGGCGGGGTCCCGGCCTCGGCTGCCGCAGCCATGGCGGCGGCTTCCTCGGCGGCGGCCTGCTCGTCACCCGCGTCGCCGGGCTGAGTCGCGCCGATCGCGGCGAGCAGCGGGGCGAGGTCCAGATCATGTGACCAGGCCAGGCCCTCGTGGCGGCGGGAGTCGTGATCGGTGCTGGCGAGTGCTGGCACCTGGATCACCTCCTGCGTCGCGGCGGCTTTGTCGTCTTCGATAACAGTAGCTGCCGCCTCTGACATTCTGACGACCTAAGCGAACACATAACCGATATTTTCTGTTCAACTTTGCCTGCTGTAGTTAGTTAGTTATCTCACTTGATACAACAAGACTGCCTCGCAATAGTGAGTTAGGTTACTAACCTAACTCCTCAGGGGAGTCTCATGAAAACAGTCCAGGAGCGCGTACTGCCGGATGCGGACTCGCGGCTAGTCCTTCGGTCGGCGCTCGGCGTGATCATCCTGGTGCTGCTGTGCGCCGTGCAGTTCCTCGACATCGCCGACTCGGCGATCGTCAACGTCGCCCTGCCGTCCATCCAGCACAGCCTGAACTTCTCGCAGCAGAACCTGCAGTGGGTGGCCAGCGGCTACATCCTCACCTACGGAGGCTTCCTGCTGCTGGGCGGCCGTCTCGGCGACCTGCTCGGACGTCGCCGCCTGCTGCTCATCGGCCTGACCGTCTTCGCGGTGTCCTCGCTGACCGCCGGCCTGGCCGGCAACTCGGGGCTCCTGATCGCCGCGCGGCTCGTTC
>JBOHCO010001268.1:0-5638 GCA_050698895.1 Streptosporangiaceae bacterium | reverse complement strand
GGCCGGTCCGGCAGATGGCGGCCCAGCTGACGGGTGATGATCTCCTGCCGCACGACGTTGCGCACGTGGCCCAGGCCGCCCAGCCAGCGCTCGCGGGCCACCCCGAACGAGCCCGCCTCGCCAGCCCGGCTGCTGAAGCCGGAAGCACTGTCCACGACGGACCAGCCTAGGCCCGGCTGTTCCCGGCGAGCACCTCGGCGGCGGCCCGCTGCCCGGATCGCAGGGCGCCTTCCATCAGGCCGGCCCAGGGGCCGGCGGTGTGCTCGCCGGCGAAGTGGATGCGGCCCGCCGGGGCGGCCAGGAGGTCCTGGTCGCCCGGCGCCGCGGTGACGGTGTCGGCCGAGTAGGACTCACCCGCCCACGGGTCATCGTTCCAGGTGGTCAGCACCGCCCTGGCCGGGTCGGCGTCCAGTTCGGGACGCAGCGCCGCGGCCAGCGCCGCCCAGGTGGCCGGCCCGTCGGCGACGGCCAGGGCGGCGAGGCCCGGCTCGGTCCCGGCGAACGCGTGCAGGACCGGCTGAGCCTGCCCGGTCAGGTCGGCCGCGGTCCACGTCCAGAACCGGCCCGGCACGCTCTGCACGGCCGACGCCGCCGCGGCCTGGTTCAGGGGCATGTGCAGCTTGGCGTTGTGGGCGAGCCCGCTGCGCTCCCAGGCGGCCCGCTGGCGGCCGGGCACGGCCGGCTCGATCGGCAGCCGGCGCAGCACCGCCATCGGCACCGCGATGACCGCGGCGTCGCCGGTCACGGTGCCGCCCGCCGTGGTCAGCCGCACCCCGTGCCGGTCCTGCTGGACGCCCAGGACCGGGCTGGCCAGCCGCACCGCCGGGCCGAGCCGCCGGGCCAGGCCCGTGGCCACCTGCTGATTGCCGCCCGCCACCCGCCAGCTCGGCCGCCAGCCGAACCCGGCGGTGGCGTCCCCGGCCACGGCCGCCGCCAGGGAGCCCGCGCTGACCCCGTCCGTCGTCTCGATCCGGGCCAGGTAGGCAGCCAGGGCCGCCGGCGGTCCCGCCCAGCCCGCCGCCACCTCGGCCAGGGAGGCGCCCGGCGCGGCCGAGGCCGCCGCCGCGGCCACCCAGGCGGCGCAGTCAGCTGTCTCCGCCGTGCTGACCGGCTCGCCGCCGCGCGGCTCCCGCTCGTAGTACGACATCGCCGTGCCTGCCAGCTCCAGGCCGGTCTCGGCCAGCACCTCGCGCAGCACGTCATAGCCGTCCAGCACGAACTCGGCGCCGCGCTCGATCACCGTCCGCGGATCCCCGGCGATGAGCTCCTGCGACCACACCCGGCCGCCGACCCGGCCGCGGGCCTCCAGCACCACCACCTCGCAGCCGCGCTGGCTCAGCCGCCAGGCGGCCATCAGGCCGGCGAAGCCCGCCCCGACCACTACGGCCCGCATCACCGCTCCCAGCTGTCGAGGGTGGCCAGCTCGAGCCGGGCCAGGCGGGCCGGCTCGGCGATCAGCTCGTAGCTGGTGATCTGGCCGCGCTCGATCGTGATGGCCAGCGCGAGCGTCAGGCGGCCGTGCGGCGCGACCACGACGCCCACGTCGCCGTTGACCAGGGCCGGCCCGGCGAAGCGCGCTCTGGCGCCGAACACCGCGATCTCCTCGGCCACCTTCCGGGCGCCCCGGACCTGCAGCGCGCGCCCGGCCGGGATGGCGGCGCGGTCGGCCCGCCGCTGCACGCCGGGGTCGAGCACGGCCATGATCGCGTCGACATCCCCGGCGCGTGACGCGGCCAGGAAGGTGTCGACGACCTGGCGATGCCGGGCCAGGTCAGCAGCGCCCGCGGCGGGCGTGCCGCGCACTCTCAGGCGGGCCCGGCTGGCCAGCTTCTTGGTGGTCGCCGGGGTGCGGTCGAGCACCGGCGCGATCTCGCCGAACGGCACCGCGAGCATGTCGTGCAGCACGAACGCGATCCGCTCGGCCGGGCCCAGCCGGTCGAGCACGACGAGCAGGGCCCGGCCCACCTCGTCGACGAGCAGGGCTTCCTGCTCCGGATCGGCCTCGGGCCGGGCGTCGGGGTAGTCGCCGGGCTGGCCCAGGCCGACCAGGTCCTCGCGGCGGGACGCTCGGGAGCGCAGGAGGTCCAGGCACACCCGCGACACCACGGTGGTGAGCCAGCCACCCAGGTTGCGCACGTCGGCGGGGTCGGTCCGGGCCAGCCGCAGCCAGGCCTCCTGGACCGCGTCATCAGCCTCGCTGACCGAGCCGAGCATCCGGTAGGCCACCCCGCGCAGGTGCGCGCGGTGGACCTCGAAGCGGGCCGTCAGCGTGTCGAGGTCGGTCATCGGTCCCCTTTGCCGGTCGCCATCCGTCAGCTCAGTAGAAGCCCGCGCAGGCCAGAACCGACGCGACGGCGTATCCCGCGAAGCCAGCCAGGAGAAATGGGAGGAAGCAGCAGATGAACGTCTCCAGGGCCGCCCGGCCAGGGTACCTGCCCGGTGCCGGGCGGCTGATCCGGCCCGTCGAGGGGCCCCGGCAGCGCCGGCTGACGCTGCTGGCCATGTGCGCGGCCACGTTCATGATCCAGCTCGACGTGACGATCGTGAACGTGGCGCTGCCGCGGATCCAGGCCGGCCTGCACATCAGCCCGGCCGGCCTGGAGTGGATCATCAGCGCCTACGCCCTCAGCCTGGCCGCGCTCATCCCCGTCGGCGGCGCGCTCGGCGACCACTACGGGCGCAAGCGCGTGTTCCTGGCCGGCCTGGCCGTCTTCGCGCTCGGCTCGGCGGCCTGCGCGCTGTCGCCGAGCGCGCCGGCCCTGATCGCGTCCCGCGCGGTGCAAGGGGTCGGCGGGGCCGCGATGCTGGCCCTGACCCTGTCCATCATCACCGAGACGTTCCCGCCCGAGACCCGGGCCGGTGCCGTCGGCACCTGGGCCGCGGTCGGCGGCACCGGCTTCGGGGTCGGCCCGGTCGCCGGCGGCGTCCTGCTCACCTTCTTCGGCTGGGCCTCGGTGTTCTGGGTCAACCTGCCGTTCGCCGTGATCGCCATGGCGGGCACCGCGCTGGCGGTGCCCGAGTCGCGCAACCCGCGCTCGCGCCGCCTCGACCGGCCGGGCATCGTCCTGAGCGCCGCGGGCCTGGTCGCCGTCACGCTCGGGCTGATCGGCTCGGCGTCACACCCGTGGGCGTCCTGGCCGGTGGCCGGGCCGCTGATCACCGGCGCCGCCCTGCTGGCCGGCTTCATCCGGTGGGAGCAGCACACGCCGCACGCACTGGTGCCGCCCCGGCTGCTGCGGGCCCCCAGCTTCGCCGCCGCCTCGGCCGTCTACCTGATCAGCTATACCGCCTGCACTGGCGCGCTGTTCTACGTCACGCTGCTCGACCAGGACGTCATCGGCTGGTCCGTGCTGCGCACCGGGCTGTCCTGGCTGTTCATGAACGCACCGTTCCTGCTCATGGCCCAGCTCGCCGGCCGGCTCGACCGGCGGTTCCGGGCGGCCGCCGTGGTCTGCGCCGGCTGCCTCACGGCCGCGGCCGGCCTCCTCGCGCTCAGCCTGGCCGGCCCGGGCCGGCCCGTCGCCCTGACCGCCGCCGGCTACGTCCTGGCCGGCGCCGGATTCGGGACTATCGTGCCGGCGATCACGCACGTGGCGATGCGCGACGTGCCGGCCGGCGCCTCGGGGGGCGCATCGGGCGTGCTGAACGCCTCCCGGCAGATCGGTACCTCGGTCGGGCTCGCCGTCCTCGGCGCCGTCGGGGTCAGCGCGGCGGTCTCCGACTGGCACCGCCGGGCCGCCCGGTTCCCGGCTGCCGTCCGGGCCGGGGCGCTGGCCCAGGCCCAGAACGTGGGCGGGGCCCGCATCGAGGCGGTCACCAGGTCCCTCGGCGCGGCCTACCGGCACCCCGCCGCCGAGTCGTTCACGCACGGCTACCACCTCGCCGTCGGGACCGGCGCGGCCTGCCTGGTCGCCGCCGCCGCCGTGGCCGCGGCCGGCTTCCGGGCGGGCGATCGCCGGTCAGAGGTGGAGGGCGATGCCGCGGCCGGCGGCGAAGCGGTCGAAGACGGGCATGGGCAGCGTGGCCACCACCGCTTCCGGGGTGTGCCCGGACGGATTGTGGAAGGTGACCCGGCCGCCGGCGTGCCCGGTGACCAGCACCAGGTGCCCGCCGGTCCCGGGCGGGTCGCCGCGGGGACGCCGGATCTCCGGGTGCACCGAGGCGATGACCAGCCTCCCCCGGTCCAGCTCGGCCATCAGCCGGGCCGGGTCTAGCTCCGTGATCACCTCGGCTCGCAGGCCGTGCTGGTCCCTGGCGTACTCGGCGAAGGGCCGGTAGATCAGCCCCCGCGGCCGGCCCGGCTCATCGGTGTACGCGCCGTAGTCCAGGGCGCCGGCGGCCAGCTCGTACAGCGTCGGCGCGACCCCGTCCCTGGCCAGCAGCGCCATCCGGAAGCAGGCCATTCCGCACCAGCGCACGCACCAGGCCGCGTAGGTCGCCCGGTCCGGTGCGCCGCTGTCCGGCCAGCGCGGGTCCTGCGCCCGTGGATGCCCGCCCGTAGGTGATGGCCGCGATCAGCGACGGGGACCCGTACTGCACGATGCTGGGGACCGGGAGCCGCATGCCACGGGATCCTAGTAGCGACGACGGGGGGTCATTCCTCGGCCCGGTCGAGGAACTCGCTGATCATCGGCACGACCCAGTCCGCCCGGCGCTGGAGCCCCTCGTGGGTCGTGCCGGGGATGACCGCGAGGCGGGCCGCCGGGAGCCCGTGCAGGTCACCCGCGATGCCGCCGCCAAGCAGGCGGACCATGTCGACGGCGTGCTCCAGCCGCACGATGTCGTTGTCCGCGACGACCAGCATCACCGGCGCGGTGAGCGCCTCGATCTGCCGCGCGGGCCAGTGCTGCGGCTGGCGGTCGAGCTCGAGGACGCGCGCGACGAGAGTGTCCCACTCCCGCGGGTCAGCGGCGACGTCCTGGTAGGCGCGGTGATACGGACTGTCACGGAGCTGGCTGATGGCGTCGTCGCTGGCGCCCGCGGTGGCGGCGGCGGCGCCGCCGAGGCTGTAGCCGAAGACGTCGGCCCGCGCGAGACCGAGATGATCGAGCAGCGCGGCCAGGTCGTCGGCGAGGAGCTCATAGCGCAGCGGCCGGCCGGCATCCGGGGACCGGCCGTGCCCCGGCAGCTCGACGGCGACGACCCGGCGGTGCGCCGCCAGCCGGTCGGTATAGCCCCGCATGAGCTCGATCGTCATCAGTGCCCCGTGCAGCACGAGCAGCGGCGGCCCTGTTCCGTAGGTCTCCACGTACAGGTCAAGGCCACCGATGCTCGCGTGCTGCCCGTCCGGGCCAGGTGGGCCAGGGTTCACTGGTGCTGGGCTCACTGGTGCGGGCCTCACTGGTGCTGGGCTCACTGGTGCGGGGTGAGCTTCAGGTAGCTCACGCCGTTGTCGTAGAGCGCGCCGTCGGATCGGTCCCAGGTGGCCGGCGCGAGGTGCTCGCCGAACAGCCTCGGCCCCTCGCCGCGGGTGAGCGGATAGACGAACAGGTGCAGCTCGTCGACCAGGCCGTCGGCCAGCAGGGCCCGGACGAGCGTCCCGCTGCCGCTGACGTACAGGCCCTTCGTCCGGTCCTTGAGGGCCCGGATCTTCGCCGCGTCGTACGCGCCGAGCACCTCGGAGTTCCTCCAGGTCGGG
>JBOHCO010001267.1:0-3961 GCA_050698895.1 Streptosporangiaceae bacterium | reverse complement strand
GCGATGCGGCGGTGCATCTCGGCCATGTGGCCGGGCGTGCACTCGTCGTAGCGGCCGCCCACCAGCAGGGCCGGCACGGCGATCTCGCCCAGCCGGTCCATGATGTCCCAGGTCCGGAGAGTGCCGGTGACGGTGAACTCGCTGGGGCCGTTCATGGTGTTGTAGACGTCGTAGCCCGCCTCGGCGAACGAGCGCTCGAACCCGGCGGGCCACGGTGACAGGCGGCAGACGTGCTCCCGGTAAAAGCCGAGGATGGCGGACTGGTACTCGGGGCAGGCGGTGAACCCGGCCGCCTCGTGCTCGCGGATGACCCGGCGCACCTCCTCGGGCTCCGCCGCCAGCAGCTCGTCGCAGTCGGCGACCCAGCGGATCATGCTGGCCGGGCTGCCGCACAGGATCAGGCTCTCCAGCGCCGGGCGCCGGTCCAGCGTGTACTGCATGGCCAGCATGCCGCCCCAGGAGCTGCCGAAAAGGTGCAGCCGGTCCAGCCCGAGCGCCGCGCGGACCTGGGCCAGCTCCCCGACGAACCGGTCCACGGTCCACAGCGACAGGTCATCCGGCCGGTCCGACCGGCCGCAGCCGAGCTGGTCGTAGAAGATCACCTGGCGCCGGTCGGCCAGCGCCTCCAGGGGCTCGAGGTAGTAGTGGGTGAAGCCGGGCCCGCCGTGCAGGCACAGCAGCGGCGTGCCGCCGCCGGTGTCCGGGCCTACCGACCGGTACCAGACCCGGCCGCCCTCGACGTCGATGTACCCCTCGTCCTGCTTCACGCGCCCTCCGTCACCGGCTCGCCGGGCGTGCCCACCGGCTCGTCGGCGAACACCCGCCTCATCTCCGGCAGCCGCTCGGGATGCCGGACGTACAGCACCACAAGGACCGCGATCCCGAGCACATACCAGATCCCGATGGCCAGGCCGGTCTCGCTGACCGGGTAGGACAGCGGGACCACGAACTTCAGGAACGAGGCGCCCAGGCCCAGCGCGGTGAATCAGGCCGGGATGAACGCCAGGATGCCGAGCACCGGGATGATCAGGTGCAGCAGGACGTTGAACTCCGACCGGGCGCGGCGCAGGTAGAACATGATGCAAGACAGGTTGACCACCATGTAGGTGGCGATCATGGTGCCGGTCAGGATGGTGGCCAGGAAGATGAACGCCTCCGTCGGGCCGAAGTGGATGCCCAGCGGCAGGCCGACCGCCAGCGTGATCACCGCCTGGACCATCACGCCGACGTACGGCGAGCGCCACTTCGGGTGCAGCGTGGCCAGCGGCCGGGGCAGCACCCCGATGCGGGACATCGCGAACCAGGTCCTGGTCGCCGCCAGCGTGCCCGCGTTGCCGTTGGCGAACGTCGAGTTCACGATGGCCAGGAACACCACCACCCAGCCCACGCGCCACACGTCGCGGCCCAGCTGGATCCACGGGCTGCCGCCGCCCAGCGCGCCGAAGGACACGTACCGGTGCGGGCCGAAGAACACGTCGCCGGCGTAGGTGGTGATCACGTAGAAGACGCCGATGGCCAGGCAGGAGATCAGCACGGCGCGCGGGATCGTGCGGCGCGGGTTGGTCGCCTCCTCGGCCAGCGGCGCCGACGCCTCGAACCCGATGAACGCCAGCACCGTGTAGATCGAGCCCGCGGCGATGCCGGAGAAGCCCTTGTAGCCCTTGATCGTGGCGAGGTGCAGGCTGAACACCGACAGCGTGTTGGCCGAGCCGGCCTTGGCGATCAGCCACACGGCCAGGGCCAGGAACACCAGGATCTCGAACGCGCCCAGTATCGTCCCGGCCCTGGCGCTGACCTGGACGCCGCGGTAGTTCAGCAGGGCGATGGCGATCGTCGCGGCGATCATGAAGCAGACCCAGGTCGTGGTCAGCGGCCAGTTCGCCTCGCTGTTCAGCACCGAGGCCACCAGGTAGCCGAAGATCACCGTGGTCAGCGGCCCGATCAGCGCCTCGACCAGCGCGTAGCCCCAGCCGACCAGGAAGCCGATCGCCGGGTGGATCGCCTCGGCCGGGTAGGTGTAGACGCTGCCGGCCGACGGCAGGTGCTTGGCCAGCTGACCGATGGAGCTGGCCACCAGCAGGCAGGCGACCAGGGCCAGCAGCACGGCCAGCGGCAACGCGCCGCCGGCGTAGGTGGCGCCGGCGGCGATCGACAGCGCGACGGCGCCGGCCGGGGCCATGGAGGTTACCGACTGGAACAGCACCTCGCGCAGGCCGATGGCCCCCCTGGCCAGGCTCGTGGCGCCTGCGGATCTGCTCGCGTGTGCCATCGCCCGCCCCTTCGCCCCCGGGTCCCGGAAGTTCCCGATCATTACTGTCATAAATCGATATCTGCCGAATGACAAGAGGCATGTTGCGTCTTCTGATGTGCCAGAGGTGCAGGTGGGCGCGGGTGCACACGGGTCAGCTGGGTTAGCCGGGCCAGCGGACGGTCCGCTGTTCGGGTGAGGCGGACGGCGGCGGAGCGCTGGGGGCCGTCAGCGTCATGGTTGGCCCTCTGGTGACGCTAGAGCAGCACCAGAGGGCCAACGACGACGCTGGCTGAGGAGCGGCGAGCCCGTGGCGCGCGGCTGCGACGACGCTGGACCCGACTGCGCGGCCGCAGACCCCAGGACCCGCGGGGCTGGTGTTGCGAGTGTGGCTTCGGGGGGTGGGCAGGCAGGGGGCGCGGACGGCCGGTGGCGCGCAGCGGACGCCGGGCGGCGAGGTGGTTGTCACGAACACGTGGCTAGAGCGGCGTGAGAGATCGCCATGGCCCTTGGGGCGCCCGCGGTGGATGGGAATCGGCCGGGGCGCGCGAGCCTGTGCTGCGAGTGCTGCTGGGCGTCGGGCGGGAGGTGCCCGGGCTGGGCTGGGCGCGGCTCGCGGCGTCGGTCAGGCCGGGCGGGCGGTGGGGCGGACCTTGCCAGCGGTGTCGGTCAGGCCGGGCGGGCGATGGGGCGGACCTTGCCAGCGGTGTCGGTCAGGCCGGGCGGGCGCTGGGGTGGAGCACGGGGCGGTAGCCGGCGGTCATCGCCGCCACCGACGACGGAGGGGTCAGCAACTGCACCGATGTGCCCGGCTCGACCGGGATCGGGTCGGCCAGGTAGCCCTCGATGGACCACGGGAGCACGCGGCCCCCGGTCAGCAGGCCGATCACGCCGTCATGGCGGATCATCGCGCCGTCCGGCAGTTCGCCTGCCCGGACTGGGCGGGTCCGCTGGCGGCGGGTCCGCGGGTCGACGCGCTCGGCGTGCAGCACCGTGTCCATCTCCCCGGCCCGCAGCCGCTGCGCCAGCCCGGCGGCCCGCTGCCAGGCTCCGGCGTAGGCCAGGTAGTCCTCGCGGCGGCAGTAGCCGCACGGGCGGTGGCCGGCCGCCATGGCGGTCGCCTCGTCCAGGAAGAACAGCGCCGTCCACCGGCCGGGCGGCATCACGTCCCGGCGCACGTCGCGCCAGACCAGGACGCAGGAGATCCACATCTTGGTCCGCCAGCGGGCCGGGCCCAGCGTGCGGTCCGGTCGGTGGATGCAGCCCCGGTTGCCCATCAGCAGCCCGCGGGCCGGGTCCGAGACGATCTCGCCGGTCGGCAGCACGCGGTTCTGCAACGGCGGGCCGCCCCGGGCCTCGTCGCGCTCGCTCACCGGCACGCTCCTTCCAGCCTCGGGCCTCAGGGCTCCGGCCGGGCCGGCCCGGCCCGAGCCTCCGGCCGCAGGCGGAGCCGATCGTACCGCCCGGGCTCCGTCAGCCTGCCGCTGTCAGGCCAGCCCGACCCGACGGGCGCCGCGTGAGCAGCCGCACGGCCAGCAAGACCTCGGCGCTGAGCGGCAGCGTGACCGCGACCCGCTGGATGACCGGGTTCCACGGCTCGACGGCACGGGACGCGAAGACGGCCAGTATCACCGCGCTGCCCAGGCCGATGACCAGGAGCGGGCCGCTCAGGCGACCCCAGCCGGGATCGCCGCGCAGCCGCCGGGCCAGCAC
>JBOHCO010001266.1:0-1998 GCA_050698895.1 Streptosporangiaceae bacterium | reverse complement strand
AGGGCCCAGTCGCCGGTCAGCAGCCAGCCGGTCCGCTGGAGCGCGCGCTGGCGCAGATCAACGAACTGCTCAAAGCCTTCGCCGTCGTCCACGCTTCCTCCAGGGTGACTGACAGGTTCATCACACTGGACTGGGTGGGGCCCGCGAAAGGTTCATGCCAGTCCGAACTGTCGAATAGAGGTGCCCGAACCAGCGCCGAGTCCGGGCCAGCTGTGCGCCGCAGGCAGGCCGCCGCGTTTCCGCGGAAACACCGTGGACCCCGGAGGTGGCCGGACTAGATGCTCACCGCGGTCCACCGCTTGCCGTTCCAGTGCTGGAGCAGCGGGCGGCTGACCTTGCAGGCCGACCCCGGGCAGTAGGAACCAGCGGCCCAGACGTCGTCCGGCGCGGTCAGGGCGCCGCTCTCGAGCGTCCCATTGGGCACCAGCCGGGCCGGCGGGCTGGCCGTCGCCCATCGCGAGCCCGTCCAGCGCAGCGCGACCGGCGTGAACGTGCTGCTGGCGAACGTACGTCCGAAGGCCCGGGGGTCTCGCGCCGAGGTGGCCGCGACCGCGAACAGGCCGAGCCCCGGTGTCGTCGGCAGCTTCTGCGACGACCAGGCTTTGCCGTTCCAGTGCACCATCGCCGCGCCGCTTGGGCAGCCGGTCTTGATGGAGCAGGTCAGCCCGTCCGCCCAGGCATTGTCCGGCGAGGTGGCGGTGACGTCCTTCAGTTGCTCGCTGTCGGCCACCATCGGGTTCTTCGTCTTCGACCAGCTGGTGCCGTTCCAGTGCAGGATCAGCGTGTCCCCCGCGCCGCTCGCCCCGACCGCCCATGCGTTAGCCGCCGAGGTGGCGGCGATGCCCAGCAGGGTGCCGCGGCCGTGCAGCAGCCGGCCGGGTACGGGGACCTGGCGCCAGGTGCGGCCGACCCCGTGTCAGACCAGCGGCGCGCTGGTGGTCACGTTCTGCCCGAGCACCCAGATGTCGGTGGCCGAGACGGCCTGGATGTCGTTCAGTTGCTCACTGCTGGCTGTCGCCGGTGCCCGGCCGGGGTGGGCCGGCGCGGCGCCGGCCGCCGGAGCTACGGCCAGCAGTGCAGCCGCGACGACGGCGCTGGCGGCCGTCAGCGAGCGGTGGCGGGCCCGGACGGTGGTAACTAACGTGTGCTGCTCCCCGTGCATGCGGAACTCCCCGTGGTGATCTTCGTGATCTTCCGGGCAATTTGCCCGTCATGAGCTAAGACGCCGAAGGCGCCATCAGGTTGCGCGGGTTGCGCGGGTTGCGCGGGTTACGCGGGTTACGCGGGTTACGCGGGTTACGCGGATCGCCAGAGCTTGGCCGGGTCAGCCGTTTTCCGGGGTCGGCGGGCGGGAGCTGAAGCGCATGCGGACCGGGATCTCTGGCTCGGCGTCGGGGTCGCCGACCAGGACGTGAGCGTGCACGTGTCGGATGGTGGCACCGCTGTAGCGGCAGTCGCCGTTGCGGACGCCAAGGCCGTAGTAGGTGAGCTCGTAGCGATCGCGGACCCAGCGCAGCGCGGTCCAGAAGTCGGCCCTGGCCGCCTCGTCCAGGTCCAGGATGTCCCCGACATGCTGGTGCGGCACGAGCAGCAGGTGCAGCGCGGTGCCCGGATAGGGGAACTCGTTCGGGGTGATGGTCCAGTGGCTGGTCTCCCGCAGCACGCGTTGCCGGCCGTGCTGGGCCAGGCCGTCCGGGCAGAACAGGCACAGGCCGCGGGCTTCTAGCTGCTCCATGTCGGCGAGCTGCTCGGCGGTCCGGTGGTTCTCCATGCAGTAGAAGCTCACGGCAGGTCCCGTCGGTAGTCGAGGAAGGAGTAGCCGCCGTCCGGCCCGGGCCGGTCCTCGCGGGCGGTGAGCCTAAAGCCGTCCAGCCAGCCGGACGGCATGACGGTGTCGCCGTCGACGTCGCGGTGCAGCCGGGTCAGGTAGACCCGGTCGACCTGCGGCAGCACCTGCTCGTAGACCGACGCGCCGCCGATCACGAAGACCTCGTCCGC
>JBOHCO010001265.1:0-5686 GCA_050698895.1 Streptosporangiaceae bacterium | reverse complement strand
TGAGGCGATCTTCAGCCTGCTGGGCATCGTCCCGGCCCGGACCGGCGTGACGATCCCGGACAGCGGGGTGTCCTGGAACTACACGACCTGGCTGAACATCGTGTTCCTGCTGCTGGCCGCGGCCCTGATCGTCCGGTTCGTGCGGACCGGCGGCGGGCCCATGCTGCGCATGATGGGTGGTACCCCCGACAGCTCACCGGACGACTCCGCTCATGACCCTCACGACCACGCCTCCCGCGCCGCCACAGATTACCCCGCCTAGTGCTGGCCGCCGCGCTCGCCTTGCCACAGCGCGGTGCGGGCCGAGATGTAGTGGTCGAAGTCCCCCGGGGTGCGCTGGTGGGCCAGCAGCGGCGAGGTGCTCACCCGGGCCAGCGGCACCGGCAGGTGCGACACCATCTCGGCCTGGAGCTGCTGGAGGTGCGACACCTGCCCGGCGGCCGGGCTGGACCCGCTCGACACCGGAGCGGTGACCCCGGCCAGCGGGTCGTCGGTGCGCGGCGTGGTCAGCGTCAGCACGTCGCCCACGTCCTGCGCGGCCGCGTCGCGGGCGGTCAGGGCGGGCAGCCCCCAGCGCGTCTCCACCGTCTTGAGCACCGAGGTGTGGTCGAGCGGCATGTCCCCCGGCGGCCGGAACACCGTGCCCGCCTCGATCAGCGGGGACACCAGCACGGCCGGGACCCGGACCCCGAACCGGGTGAAGTCGAAGCCGTACTCGCCGATCGTGGCGTCCGGCGGGACGGCCCCCGAGGGCGGCGCCACGTGGTCGTAGCAGCCGCCGTGCTCGTCGTAGGTGATGATCAGCAGGGTCTGGTTCCAGGCCGGGCCGCCGCGCAGCGTCTCGTAGACCTGCTGGATGAGCTGCTCGCCCAGGGCCACGTCGTAGTTGGGGTGCTGGCTGTTGCCCGTCGAGCTCCAGCTCGGCTCCATGAACGAGTACGCGGCCAGCGTGCCCGCGGCCGCGTCGGCCTGGAAGTCCTTGAACTTGCCGATGTTGGTGTCCGGCGCGCTGACCGTGTCCGGGAAGTCGAGCCGGGTCAGCGGCGAGGACGTGTACCCGTAGATCTTCCAGCTCAGGTTGTTCTTGGTCATCAGCCCGAAGATGCTCGGCACGGTGAACGACTTGGTGGCGTCGTCCATGTGCCCCTGGCTGGTCGCCGCGCAGGCGAACGCCCGGTTCGGCATCGTCTCGGTCGGCACCGGGGCGTACCAGTGGTCGCAGACGGCGAAGCCCCTGGCCAGCCCGGACAGGACGGGCAGCGCCGCGGGCGGGAAGATGCCCATGATGTTCGTGGCCACCGTGTTGGCGTCGATGCCGTAGTGGTTGGCCGTGTCGTAGGCGATGGCCGCGGCGAAGTTGGTGACGAAGCCGGTGTTGGTGGCCGTCGGCGGGGTGGGCGCCTTGGTCGACCCGAACAACTGCTGGTTGGTGTTGACGTAGCCCTCGCCGGGGTCGGCTCCCGGCATGAAGTACGCGCCGGGCTGGGTCACGTCGATCTGGTACACGGTCACCGGCTTGCCGGTCGAGTCCGGGTTGGACTCGGTCCCGGTCAGGCCCTCGAATGGCTGCCCGGCCGGGCTCACATTGCCGGAATCTGCGTAGAGAAATCCCAGCATGTGGTCGAACGACCGGTTCTCGAGCATGAGGTGCACGATGTGCTGAATGGAGGGCAGCTGATTCGCCATGCTCCTTCTTTTACCGGGACTGCCCGCCGCCGGCCAGCCAGTCGGCCCAGATAGACCCGGATAGGAGCAACTATTCACCGGCCTGTCGGCCCCGGATCAGGTCAGCGATATGCTCCACCAGTGGAAAACCAGGCCGAGCTCATCATCCAGCTGCCCCGAGACAGCTCCGTCGACGTGCACCTGCGCGAGGAGCCGCCGACCAGCCTCACCGACCGCCGGGTGATGCTCGAGCACCTGGCCGCCGGCCCGGACGGCAAGCTGACGCCCCCGGAGGCGGGCGAGATCCTGCTCACCGTGCCCTCGCCGGAGGCGCTGCGCCGCGAGACGGACGACCTCCTCCGGCTGGTCATCGACGCGGCGGAGGACGGCGGCCCGCTGGTGGTGCTGGTCGAGGGGGCCGAGTACCTGCGCGACGACGAGATCGGCCCGGTGCTCGACGCCGCCGCGGCCACCAAGCGCGTGCTGATCCTGCGCATCCTCGAGGGCGTCTAAGCCCTAGACAGGCGAGAGCGGCCCGGACCGCCGGCGTGCTGTCGGCGGTCCGGGCCGCTGTTTTCTGGCCTGGCTAACTCAGGCGGCCACGGCCGCGGGGGACGTGGCGGGCTCCAGCGCCCGGCTGAGCACCTCGCGGACATCGCTGACCGCGTGGATCTCCAGGGCCTCCCGCACGTTCTCGGGCACGTCCTCCAGGTCGGGCTCGTTCCGCTTCGGGATCAGCACGGTCGTCATGCCGGCCCGGTGGGCGGCGAGCAGCTTCTGCTTCACCCCGCCGATCGGGAGCACCCGGCCGGTCAGCGACACCTCACCGGTCATCGCCACGTCCGACCGGACCAGCCGGCCCGACAGCAGCGAGGCCAGCGCGGTCGTCATCGTGACCCCGGCGCTGGGCCCGTCCTCGGGCACCGCGCCCGCGGGCACGTGGACGTGCACGCCGCGGTCCTTCAGGTCGGCCACCGGGAGCTCCAGTTCCGCGCCGTGCGACCGCAGGTAGGACAGCGCGATCTGGGCCGACTCCTTCATCACGTCGCCGAGCTGCCCGGTCAGCGTGACCCCGGTCGGGCCCGTCTCCGGGTCGGCCAGCGAGGCCTCGATGAACAGCACGTCGCCGCCGGTCCCGGTGACCGCGAGGCCCGTGGCCACGCCCGGCACCGCGGTCCGCTCGGCCGACTCCGGCGTGTGCCGGGGGTGGCCCAGGTACCCGTGCAGGTCGGCCGCGTCCACGGTGACCGGCAGGCTGATACGCGGGGTAACCGAGCCGGTCGCCAGCTGGGCCGCGATCTTGCGCAGCACCTTGCCGATGGTCCGCTCCAGCGACCGCACGCCCGCCTCGCGGGTGTACTCCGCGGCCAGCTGGTGCAGCGCGGCGTCAGTCAGGTCGACGTCGCCGGTCTCCAGCCCGGCCCGGTCCAGCTGCCGGGGCAGCAGGTGGCCGCGGGCGATGATGACCTTCTCGTCCTCGGTGTAGCCGTCCAGGGTGATGAGCTCCATCCGGTCCAGCAACGGGCTGGGGATGGACTCGAGCACGTTCGCCGTGGCGATGAACAGCACGTCGGACAGGTCCAGCTCGACCTCGAGGTAGTGGTCGCGGAACGTGTGGTTCTGCGCCGGGTCCAGCACCTCGAGCAGGGCGGCCGTCGGGTCGCCGCGGTAGTCGGCGCCCAGCTTGTCCACCTCGTCCAGCAAGATCACCGGGTTCATCGAGCCGGCCTCGCGGATGGCCCGGACGATGCGGCCGGGCAGCGCGCCGACGTAGGTACGCCGGTGACCGCGGATCTCCGCCTCGTCCCGGACGCCGCCGAGCGCTACCCGGGCGAACTTGCGGCCCATGGCGCGGGCCACCGACTCACCCAGCGAGGTCTTGCCGACGCCGGGAGGGCCGGCCAGCGCCAGCACGGCGCCGCTGCGCCGCCCGCCGACCAGGGTCAGGCCCTTGTCCGCGCGCCGCTTGCGCACGGCCAGGTACTCGACGATCCGCTCCTTGACGTCGTCCAGGCCCGCGTGGTCGGCATCCAGCACCGCCCGCGCCGCCGTGACGTCGTAGGCGTCATCGGTGGTGGTGTTCCACGGGATCTCCAGGACGGTGTCCAGCCAGGTCCTGATCCAGCCCGCCTCGGGCGACTGGTCGGACCCGCGCTCGAGCTTGGCCGCCTCCTTGAGCGCGGCCTCGCGCACCTTCTCCGGCAGGTCGGCCGCCTCGATGCGGGCCCGGTAGTCCTCCTCCTCGGAGGACGGCTCGCCGTCCAGGCCGGCCAGCTCCTTGCGGATGGCCGCGAGCTGCTGGCGCAGCAGGAACTCGCGCTGCTGCTTCTCCATGCCCTCGCGGACGTCGTTCTGGATCGTCTCGGCCACGTCCAGCTCGGCGAGCTGGTCGCGGGCCCAGCCGGCCAGCAGCTCCAGCCGCTGCTCCGGGTCGATGGTCTCCAGCAGCTGGTGACGCTGCTCCAGCGAGAGGTAGCTGGCGTAGCCGGCGCTGTCGGCCAGCGCCGACGGGTCGGTGATCCGCTGCAGGGCGTCGACGACCTGCCAGGCGCCGCGCTTCTGCAGGATGGACACCGCCACGCTGCGGTACTCGCGGGCCAGCTCGTGGGCGCGCTCCGAGGGCTCGGGCTCGTCGACGACGGTCCCCTCCACCCACAGGGCCGCGCCGGGGCCGACGGTCCCGGAGCCGATCTGCACACGGGAAACGCCGCGGATCACCGCGGCGGGCTCACCGCTGGGCAGCCGCCCGACCTGCTCGATGGCGGCCAGGGTGCCCACGGGGGAGTACTTGCCATCCAGCCGCGGGACTAGCAGCAGCTGGGGCTTGGTTTCAGAGGAGTCGGGGGCCGACGCGGCCAGCCGTGCCGCCTCGATGGCCGCGCGGACCTCCGTGCCGGAGGTGTCCAGCGGGACCACCATGGTGGGCAGCACGATGGTGTCGTCCAGCGGCAGCACCGGCAGCGAGAGGGTTTCGGACATCGCGCTCACTTCCTGCGTCGCGTTACTTGATTACACCGGCTCTAAGCGGATGGGGCCTCCTTTTGTTCCCGTGCGGTTGAGCGGTCCGCGGACATAGGTGTTTGGCCTGATAAACCCGATAATCCCTAACAAAGGTTCTAGGGACTGACGGCGCCTCCCCGACTGGGCAGAGGGAGGCGCCGGTCCATCCGGGCGGCTTTCGGGCCGGGGCCGCCGGCTACTTGACCGAGCCCGCGGTGAGCCCGCCCACGACGCGCCGCTCGATCAGCGCGAACAGGATCAGCACCGGGATGGTGGCCACCACCGAGGCGCCGAACAGGTGCTGCCAGTCCACCGTGTACTGGCCAATAAAGGAGTCCAGGCGGACGGTCAGCGGGGTGACGTCGTTGCTGGTCGCCAGCGTGAGCGCGGCGACGAACGCATTCCAGGCCGCGATGAAGGTGAAGATCAGCGCGGTCACCACGCCGGGCATGGCCAGCGGCAGCGTGACCCGGCGCAGCGTGCCGAGCCGGCCGCTGCCGTCCACCATGGCCGCCTCCTCGATCTCGACCGGGATCGAGGCGAAGTAGGCGCTGAGGATCCACACCGCGAAGGCCAGGTTGAAGCCCGCGTTGACCAGGATCAGCGACCACACCGTGTCGAGCAGGTGGAAGCTCAGGAACTCCTTGTAGATGCCGACGATCAGCGCGGTCGGCTGGAGGATCTGGGTGGCCAGCACGATGAGCAGGAACAGGCGCCGGCCCCGGAACCGGTGCCGCGCGGTGTAGTAGGCCGCGGGCATGGCCACCAGGGCGACCAGCACCGTCGCGCCCAGCGCCACCTCCAGGCTGACCCGCAGGCTGGTGGTGATCCCGAAGCCCGAGCCCCACATGTTGGTCAGGTTGGACCACGCGAAGTGGTGGGGCAGGTAGTTGGGCGCCAGCAGCTCGCGCTGCGGCCGCAGCGCCGTGATCACCATCTCCAGGTAGGGCAGCAGGAAGATAATCGCGATGAGGTAGGCCGCGGCCGCGACGATCGCGGTCCGGGCCCGCGGCAGGCGGCC
>JBOHCO010001264.1:0-3921 GCA_050698895.1 Streptosporangiaceae bacterium | reverse complement strand
GCACGGGGACGCGGCCCGGCACGGGGGCCCGGACCGCGCGGGTGACCGTGCGGGGCACCGGCCTGACCGGCCGGCCGACCAGCGACGGCATCATGCTGCTCGGCGACGTGGCCAGCGCGGACGCCCGCGGCACGGGCCTCAAGCCGCTCACGAACGGCACCGCTAAATTCAGCGGCCCGCACGGGACGTACTGGGCCCTGGCCATCTTCTTCACGCCGGGCCGCGCCGCGCACCCCTGGCTGCGCATCGACGTGCTGCCGCAGTTCAAGGTGACCGGGAACACCACCGTGCACCTGAGCGCGGCGGCCGCCACCAGCCGGATCACGCTGACCACCCCGCGGCCGGCCCGCGCCGAGTACCTCGGGCTGACGGTGGTGCGCACCGCTCCGCACGCCCCGGCCAACGGCCTGTCCTCCAAGGTCAACAGCCTGATGGAGCTGGGCGCGGGGGCGGCCATGTACGCCAGCCCGGTGGGCGGCCAGCCGCTCTACGGCGGGCTGCGGGCCTTCACCTTCGGGCAGCTGCTGTCGCCCGCCGGGACGCGCGTGCCCTACGCCTGCACGCTCGACTACGCCAACCCGCCGGGGACCATCGCCCCCCAGCGGTTCGCGGCGACCCCGGGGAGCCTGGCCACGGTCACCGAGCGCTACTTCCAGGACGTCCCCGCCACGGCCTCGTGGATGACCCTGGGCGGGACGCCGTGGCAGCTCGACCGGGCCTTCTTCGGTGCCCTCGCGACCCCGCTGCGGGTGCCGGCCAGTCAGGTCCAGTACCTGTCCGGCGGCACGCCGACCCTGTGGGACAGCAGCTACCTCGCGTACCAGACGATCGGCCGGGGCCAGACTCCTGGCGGTCAGACGGACACCACCCGGCTGGTGCGCGGCGGCGAGCACCTGACGCAGAACTGGAACGAGTACCCGCTGCACCCGGCCGCCGCGGTCAGCTTCCCCGGCAACCAGTTCGCCTATCCCTCGGCCGCGCGCCAGGGGAACCGGCTGAGCCTGGACCTGACCCCGTTCAGCGACAACCAGCCCGGCCACCTCGGCGACGGGTACGACATCCCGATCCCCGGCCACACCAGCCAGGTCAGCGGCGCCTACGCGCTGATCCAGAACGGGGTGCTGATCGCCCACGGCAACGCGGTCAGGACCGACGGCCTGGTCGGCGCCAGGATCAGCGCCCGGCCGTCGACCATGCAGTTCGTGCTCGGCGCCTCGCGGGCCAGCACGCGTTATCGCCTGTCGGCCGCCAGCGTGGGCGAGTGGACCTGGCGCTCCCGGCCCGAGCCGGGCGCCCGGGTCCCGGCGCCGTGGATCTGCCCCTTCGGGGGGCGGCGCTGCGCGGCGCAGCCGCTGATCACGCTGGACTACGCGGTGGCCGGGATGGGCCTGACGGGCACGGCGCCGGCCGGGCCGCAGGCCATCACGGTCATCGCGGGTCATGCCCAGCCCGCGGCCGGGCCGGCCATCACCTCGGCCCGGGCGCAGATCTCGCTCAACGGGGGCCGCACCTGGCAGCGGACCCGGGTCCGGGCCCTGGGCCGGGGCCGGTTCCTGGTCACGTTCACCGCCCCGCGCTCGGCTCAGGTCAGCCTGCGCGTCACCGCCAGGGACGCAGCCGGCAGCAGCCTGACCGAGAACATCCTGCGGGCCTACCGCACGGCGGCCTGACGGCCGGCGGCTAGCAGCGGGCTCCCGGCCGACCCGGGGACCCCGCTGTGCCGTGCCGCGGCGGCCGGGCGGCCATACCGGCCGGCGGGGCGGACAATGGTGGTCATGCCGGATGACGCGGGAGCGGCCCCGATCGAGCTGCTGGCCGACGCGGACCGCGCCGGGGCCTGGATGCTGATGGCCGGCGGCGTCCCGCAGTCCTACGTCGACCTGGACGATCCGCGGTACCTGGAGCTGGAGTACATGCGGCGGCTGGGCCACGTCCTGGACCTGGCCGCCCCGGCCGGGACGCCGCTGCGGGTGCTGCACCTGGGCGGCGGCGGCCTGACGCTGGCCCGGTACGTGGCCGCGACCCGGCCCGGCTCCCGACAGGTTGCCGTGGAGGCCGACGCCGAGGTGGTCCGGCTGGTCCGCCGCCGGCTGCCGCTGGACCAGCGCGGCCCCGGCGCCCGGCGGGTCGAGGTCCGGGTGGCCGACGCCCGCGCGGTGGCGGAACAGGTCCCGGCCGGGTCGTTCGACATGGTGGTCGCGGACGTGTTCGTGGCCGCGCGGACCCCGGCCCACCTGACCACGGTCGAGTTCACCCGGGCCGCGGCCCGGGCGCTGGCGCCCGCCGGGATCTTCGCGGTCAACATTGGGGACGGCCCCGGCCTGGCCCACGCCCGCCGCCGGGTGGCCACGCTGCGGGCGGTGCTCGATCACGGCTGCATGATCGCCGAGGCGGCGGTGCTGCGGCACCGTTCCTTCGGGAACCTGGTCGTCGCGGCCAGCCGGCGGGAGCTGCCCGCGGCCGAGCTGGCCCGCCGGGCGGCCGCCGACCCGTACCCGGCGCAGGTGCTCGCGGGCGCGGCGCTCGAGGAGTTCACCGCGGGCGCCGAGCCGATCACCGACGCCGGGTCGGAGCCCTCGCCCGCCCCGCCGCCGGGCGCCTACTCCGGGTGAGCAGCGGGCGGCGCGGGGCCGTCGTCTGGCTCGGGCAGCCCGCGCGGGGCGTCTGGGCCGGGCGGGGCCAGCAGGCCGCTCCTCAGGTGCAGGTCGACGCGCCCGTCCCGGACCGTGCTGACCTGCTCCCAGCCGCCGTCGTGCCACCAGTAGACGTGCGGTGACAGCCGCCCGATGCCCTGGCTGTAGCCGGCGCGCGCGAAGTGCGCCATCTCGCTGAGCGGCGCGATCGCCGGGTCGTCGCCGCCGAGCGGGTGCACGGCCAGCTGGTGCCGGGACGGCAGGCAGGCCAGCACGCCGCGGGCCGGCTCGGCCTGGCCGAGCCGGCCGAGCGTGTCGCTGAGCACCAGGGCCCGGCTGGCCGTGTAGACCGACTCGCCGCTCAGCACGTCGAACTCGACGCCGCCGGCCGGCGCGATCCGCTCGGCCGACTCCACCGGCAGCGCCCGCAGGTTGGCCCGGCCCGCCTCACGCAGCGTGGCGACGCCGCCGAGCCGGTCGACCTCGCCGTCGGTCAGCAGCCGGAACGAGTCGGGCGAGTCGAAGGCCAGCACCTCCAGCAGGCCGGGCAGCGCCTCGCGGGCGTAGCCGTAGCCGGAGTCCGGGCTGAGCGCCGGGCTGGCCGCGTAGAGCATCGCGTAGGTCTGGGCCAGCGCCTGGTCCGGGGTGGCCTCGGCCAGCACGTCGGTGGCGGCCATGACCTCCACCCGGCGGACGTGGGCGGCCACGATGCCGGGCCACTCGGCCTCGCTGGGCGCGGCCTGGCACTCGGCGGCCACGTTGGCCAGGCCGACGTGCATGCCCTGCTCATCGCGGGCGTGGTCACCGGACACCAGCACGGCCCGGCCCTGGGCGGCGAACGCCTCCTGGACCAGGGTTCTGAGGCGGCTGGCCTGCTCCCGGGTGAGGAAGGTCAGGTGCTGGTCGGTCGCGGCGGGGCGGCCGCGGCCTCGCCTGAACAGCCGCATGGGTCCAGTTATATCCGGGATCCGCGGCCGCCGCCGCCCGGACCGCGTCGCCCCGGACGTCCACCGGACCGCTCCGCCCGACGTGCGGCCGGATGTGCGCCCGGACCGCGTCGCCGCGACATGCGGCGGGGTCGCCGGTGGGCAGCGGCCGCACCGGCCGTGGCATGCGGGGCGGACGAGGCCATCGGGGCCGATGCGCCAGGGCGAGCCGTCAGGCGGGCCAGCCACCACTGAGGCCAGTCGCCGCCAGGGCCTCGCAGCCACGTCGGACGCTGATCCGGTCGACCGGAAACGACATTCGCGCCGACCGCGAACCCGGTGCCCATTAGCGAGGTGGATTT
>JBOHCO010001263.1:0-7295 GCA_050698895.1 Streptosporangiaceae bacterium | reverse complement strand
GCCAAGCACCGTTCCCTCCGGCGCCGCTGACCGGCCCGTAGCGGGCTCAGCGGCGCCAGCTCGGGACCCAGCCCAGCCAGGCCGTCAGCCGCTCGTCATACGGCGCGAAGTGCTCGGTCAGGGTCGCGCGCACCAGCTCGGGCAGCGCCGAGCGCGGCCGCGCGTTGTGCCGCTCGAACTCGGGGTACTCGCCGCGGTGCAGCCCCAGGAAGTCCAGCACCCCGTCGTAGGCGGCCTCCGGCTTGACGAAGAAGTCACCGCTGTCCACCACGTGGACCCGGTCCCGCCCGACCAGCCCCTCTAGGCGCTCCAGCTGCTCGACGTACTGGCCGCGCCCGGTGTAGGCGTGGTGCTGGTGGCTGAAGCTGAGGTAGCCGGGCTCGGCCGCGATCCGCTCGGCCTGGCCGGCCAGGCGGCTGGCCTCGAGCTCCAGGGCGTGCTCAAACGGCTCGGTCTCGAAGCCCCTGGCCCGCTCGTGGGCCCAGGCCGAGTAGGCCCGCTCGACCGGGTCCCGCACCAGGACCAGGAGTTTCACGGCGGGCAGGTCGGCGGCGATCCGGCCCGCCGCGAGCGGGTGAAACAGGTAATAGGGGCTGGACTCGAAGGTGACCGCTGTTTGCGATGCGGGTGTGGCTCGCGCGGCTCGCGCGGTCAGCGGGAAGTGCGCGCGATACCAGCCGAGCGGGTGGCTGTAGTTCAGGTCGAAGTAGTGCACGCCCTTGTGCAGGACCGCCTTGACCACGGCCGGATGCTGGCTGAGCGTCCGGTACATGGAGGTCGTGCCGCAGCGCTGCGCGCCGACGATGAGGAACGCGGGCAGCATCCGGGCCGGGCTGGTGAGCCGCCCGGCGGTCACCGATACGGCGTGCGCGGCGCGCCGGGCGGGCGGCGAGACGGAGACGGTCCTCACGGCGTCATCACCCGGCCGACCCGAGCGCGCCGGCCCGGCCCGCGGCCAGGGCCGGTATCAGCCACTGGCCGGGGGCGCCCAGCCGGGCGCCGGCCTCGGCCTGGCGATCGGCCAGGTAGCGGGTCGACAGCTCGGCCAGGTACAGCAGCGCGGTCAGCCGGGCCGCGGGCGGGCCGACCCTCAGCGGGGCGAGCAGGTCCGGGGCTTGGTCGACGAGCCCGGCGGCGGCCAGGGCCGGGTCGGCGCGCGCGGTCACCACGTCGGACTGGAGCTGGTAGTGCAGCGCGTCGAAGCCGACCGGCACCCCGGCCGCGAACCGCTCCCAGTCCCACAGCAGCAGGCCGTCGGAGGTACAGGCCATGTTCCACGGGGTCCAGTCGCCGTGCCAGGCGCCGAGGGCCAGCTCGCGCCGGCCGTGCTGGCGGGCCAGCTCGGTCAGCTCGGCGTCCAGGGCGGTCCGGTCGGCGCTGGCCGGCGCGGCGGCCAGGTGATCGGTGAGCCCGCGCAGGTAGCGGCCGCCGGCCAGCGGCTCGGCAGGCTCGTCGGCCAGACCCGCCACCTCGGCCATGGCCGCGATGAGCTGGCCGCCGCCCAGCGGGCGGCGTGGCTGCCAGACCGGCAGCGCGCTCAGGATCAGCACGTCCAGGCCCTGCCAGCGGCCCAGGTGCCGGACCCGCGGCGCGGTCACGGTGCTCAGCCCGGCGGCCTCGACCCGGTCCAGGGCCGCCCGCTCGGCCTGAACCAGCCGGCTGGTCAGCGGGGTGATGCCCACCTTGGCATAGGCGATCGTGTGGCCGCCGGGGGTGAGCAGCTGGAGTACCGGCTTGCGGTTGGCCCGTGCGGCGCCCAGGTGCAGGCTCAGCAGCACCTCGGCGCCGAGCTGGCCGCTCAGGTAGGCATCCAGGGTGGGCGCGCCCGCCGGGACGCGGATCCGCAGCCGGTCGCGCAGCAGCACCGGCCCGGCCCCGCTGGCCAGGGTCAGCTCCAGGGCCCGGCGCCCGAGCCGGGCCCGGACCGAGCCCGGCTCGCCGTACCGGCGGACCGCCGCGGCCCCGGCCCGCCGGCTCGCCGGCACCAGCAGCCGCGGGTCGCGCAGGCTGGGCAGCACGAACAGGTCCCCGGCCCCGGCGCGGGCCGGGACCGCGCCGGCTGGCGCCGGCCACAGGAGGCCGCATACTTCGTCGAGGAACGCGACCCGGTCAGCCGCCGCCGCACTCACGGCGGTCACGGACGGGACCGGACGTGGGGGCGGAAGAACGGCTCGCCGAGCAGGCGGCTGAACGCCGTCAGCGCGCTGGGGTGGTCGCCCAGCCAGTAGGTGAACGCGTGGCCCTGGCTGTTGTTGCCGTTGGCGTCGAAATAGGCCATGGCCCGGATCTGCCGGTCGGACCGGGCCAGCTGGGCGGCCGCCGCCAGCCAGCCGGGCCACTGGCCCGGCTGCCCGTTGACGCCGAACTCGCCGAGGATCACCGGCTTGCCAGCGTGCCGGGCCCAGGCCAGGAACGGCGCGGCCGCCGCCTTCAGGGACTGGGCGGGCGAGTTGGCGTAGACGTCGGCGCACACCCAGTCGACCTCGGAGTTGCCGGGGTAGAAGGCCTGGGCCCGGCCGAGCTGGAAGCCATACCCGGTGGGGCACCAGACCCAGCTGGCATTGGTCGCGCCGACCTGGGTGAAGATCTTCCTGATGTGATCCCAGGCCGCGATGTAATCGGCCGGCCCGTGAATCGTCCATTGCAGATTGGGCCGGTCCATCTCGTGCCGGAATTCCAGCAGAATGGGCCGGTGCAGCGCCTTGATCTGCTCGGCGCGGGCCCTGATCAGCGCGTCATCGCGACCGGCGATGATCGCCTTGGTGTTGGGCGAGCCACCCCAGGTGAGCAGCAGCACCTTGCCGTGGTCCACCACGTACTGGTCCAGGGCGTCGGGGAACGGCTTCTGCCACTGGCTGTACACGTGGACCAGCCGCAGCGGGCGGCCCGTCGAAGCCTGGAAGGACTGCACGGCGCCGATGAACCCGCTGGTCGTGTCGGTCTCCGGCTGCACGTAGGCGCCCAGGTAGACGCCGTGCCTGGGCACGAGCGCGAGGTTGGCGTCCCGGAAATGCACGACCGGGGCGGCCGTCGGGGAGGGCGCGACCGCGGTGGACGGCTGCTTGCGCGGCGGAGTCGGCTGGTGATGAGTCAGCGCGCTGCGGACGACCAGGATGGCGGCCACGGCGACGGCCGCGACGGCAATGACGACCGTCAGCCGGACAATCCGGTGGCTAGTACGCGGAATAACAGTCAATGCCCGGCTGACTCCCTTCGTGTGCAGATCACTATAAGGGCTGTCTGAACCGGATACGGCAGGAAATGACCCCTCGCCCGGCCCCGTGGCCAGCACGTCGGAAGGCCCGGGGGCCCGGTGCTGGCCCCGGCGCGAACCGGGCTCGTCGTCCGGCTCGGTGGCCGGTCCGGGCGGCCCGGCGGGCTCGCCGGGTGCGTGGTCGGCGCTCGGGCCGGCGGCGCGCTTGCGGCGCGGGATGGCGGGCAGCAGGGCCAGCTGGAGGGGCTCGCGGAACAGCCACAGGCCGGCCGCCAGGACGGCACAGCCGGCCGCGGCGCCCAGCCCCGAGACCCACACCTGCCGGCCGCCGAGATAGTGCGCCTCGAGCGGGATGAGCCCGAAGCTGATCGTGGTCAGCGCGCAGGCGGCCAGCGTGCCCCGGCCGAACGGGTGGACCTTGATCACGCTGGCCACCTGGGCCAGCGGGACCAGGTTGGTGATCACGATGGCCGCAGCCCAGCCGATGGCCGCCCCGGTGATCCCGTACCGGGGGATCAGGGCCAGGTCCAGGCCGACGTTAGTGCCCACGGCGGCCAGGCCGTTCAGCAGGCTCCAGCTGGTCCGGCCGGTCGTGGTCAGCACCATGTCCACCTGGCCGCAGCCGGTGGCGATCAGCATGGTCAGGCCGAGGATCACCATGACCGTGGAGCCGGCCTGGTAGGAATGCCCGAACACGGCCAGCACCGTGGGGCCGTCCACCGCCGCGAGCAGGTACAGCGGCCAGGTCAAGATGATCAGCCAGGCCGTGGTGACCTGGTAGACCGCGCCGGCGCCGCGCCGGTCGCCGATGGCGAACAGGTGGGTGAACTGCGGCTGGGCGGCCATGCTGAGCGCCGCGTTGCCCAGCTGCCCGACGACCAGGAACCGGGTCGCCGCGGTGTAGACGGCCGCCTCCACCGGACCCTTCATGATCCCGACCAGCACGATGTCCAGGCGCTGGATGGTCATCTGCGCGATGGTGGCCAGGGCGCGGGGCGCGTTGAACTTCCAGAACCCGGACAGGCCGGGTCCGGCCCGGCCGTCCGCGGGCCGCTCCCGCAGCCGGGAGCGCTCGGTGTCCTGCACGGCGGCCAGCCGGTGGGCACGCTGCCGCACCCGGTGGAACCAGATCCAGGCCAGCACGCTGGCCGGCACGTACGGCAGCGCCCACAGCGGCGCGAGCAGCGCTGCGGTACCGGTCAGGGCGGCGATCGAGACGCCGAGCAGCTGGAGGCCGGACCGGCCGATCCGGTCCACGACCACCGTCGGGCGCATGTCGCGGTAGCCGCGGCTGGCCCCCAGGTAGGTGTCGAGCAGGGCCGCGAACGGCAGCGTCAGGGCCAGCCCGCGCAGCGCGGTGGCCACGGCCGCGGGCGAGGCCTCGTGGCCCAGGTGACCGCCGAGCAGCAGCCGGGCCAGCGGCTCGGCGAACACCAGCATGGCCGTGGCCGCGATGATCGAGGTGATCATGACCGGGATGACCGCGGCGCGCAGCAGCGACGGGATCCGGCCGCGGGAGCGCTGGGACCGGAACTGGGCGATGAAGTAGATCAGGCCGTTGTAGGCGCCGAGGTTCGAGACGGTCTCGATGATCAGGAACAGCGAGGTCGCGGCGAAGAACGCCCCGGCCACCGACCGGCTGAAGACCCGGGTCACGGCGATCGTGACCCCCAGCGTCGCGGCCGCCGACAGGGCCGCGCCGGCCAGGTTCAGCGTGCCGCCTCTGGCCACGGCGCCGAGCCCGGCCCGGTCCTCCGGCTCCTGGCCGTCCCCGCGGCTAGGCGAGCGAGCGGGCAGCATCGCGCTGCTTCTTCAGGCGCGCGGCGGCGGAGACCGGCGGGAGATCCCCGCTCGACGGCACCGCGTCAGCCGGGTCGTCCCTGGACCGCCCAGCGGAGTCGTTGCGCCACAGCATCGCGTAGGCGAGCATCGTGAACCCCAGCGGCGCCCCCACCGCGTCGTAGCTGAGCATGTAGATGAAGCCGAGCAGCAAGACCACGCTGCCCGCGATGCCGTAGGGCGAGCGGTCGCGCCTGAAGCGCCAGACCCCGTAGCCGAAGAACCCGATGTACAAGGCCGTGCCGGCGAACCCGTCGCAGACCAGCAGCAGCCACAGCTGCCCGGTGCTGCCGACCTCCTGCTGGCCGCAGTTCTTGCACTTGGCGGTGGGCCCGACCGCGATGGACTTGGCGCTGCCCTGCTGCTGCCGGGTGTCGCCGTAGCCGACGATCGGGGAGGCCGCCGCGTCCCGCACGGCCAGCACGTCCAGGGTCGAGCGCAGGTTGTCGCTGTTCTTGTGCGAGCTCAGCCGACCGCTGACGAGGCTGTTCAGCGGCGTGGCCAGGACCAGGATGCCGACCAGCGCCAGCGCCGCGCAGACCCCGGCCAGCATGGCCACCCGGCCTCGTGCGGCCAGCCGCACGGCCAGGTAGCCGACGGCCAGCCCGGCGCCGATCCAGCAGGTCCGGTTCAGCGAGTACAGCAGGGGCAGGATGCACAGCGCCGTGGTCACGCCGGCGATCAGCCGCTGTCGCCGGCTGCCGGCGGCCCACCACGCGGCCAGCAGCCACGGCACCAGGATGGTGAGGCAGTCACCCCAGGTGTTGGTGTAGTCGAAGGGGGCCTTGGGCCGGCCCTTGGCCTCGCCGAGCACGTTCTGGACCTGGGCCAGGCCGGGGTGCATGGAGGCCTGGATGAACGTGTTGCTCTGCACGGACTTGGGCAGCACCAGCAGCGCCGGCGAGCTGAACTGAAGGTGCGGCGCCGCCATCGCGGCCAGCCCGCCGACGGTGGCGTAGACGGCGATCAGGCCGAGCATCCAGCCCAGTCGGCGCCGGGGCAGCTCGGCCTCGGTGAGGTTGCCGACATACAGCAGCAGCACGGTCAGGCCGACGTAGGTCAGCGACCGGTCGGCGTAGGACAGGATGCGGTGGGACACCGGGCTGACGACAGTGCCCGGCGCGGTCAGGCTCAGCACCATGATCCCGGCCCCGGCGGCGACCAGGAACAGCATCCAGATGCCGAAGCCCGGCGGGGTCCGGATCCGCCGGGTGCCATGGGCGGCCCAGGCGGCCATCCGGAACGCCATCGGGATGGCCAGCACGATCCACATGAAGTCGGCCAGCCCCAGCAGCCACCACAACGGGTAGCCGGCCAGCAGCGCCGTCACCGGCCAGGCCGGGTTGCGGGCCAGGATGCCCTGGCCCGTGGTGGTGGCCGGCTGCCGCCAGCGCCGCATGCGCGCCTGGCTGCCCAGCCAGGCTGGCTCGGCGCTCACGCTGCGTCGCCCGCTCTGCCGGGCATGGCCTCAGCCCTCCGAGATCTTGTCCGGCGGCTCGGGCCAGGGGATCACATCATCGCCGCGGCCCGCGCGGGCGTTGGTCCCCACCGGCGCGGACCGGGACCCCGGCGAGAGGGGGTCCGACTGCTGCGAGCCGGAGGACGGCGAGCCCGAGGACGGCGAGCCAGAAGACCGCGACGCCGAGGACCGCGACGCCGAGGACCGCGAGGCCGGCGAGCGCGACCCCGGCGATCGCGAGCTCGACGACCGGGTGCCGGGCGGCTGCGAGTCCGTGAAGGAGGCCGGGGAGGCGAGCGGGGGGGCCAGCTGAGATCCCGATGACGCGGATCCCTGAGCCTTGGATCCCTGAACCTTCGAGGCCAGGTCGGAGCGGGACTCGGCCCGTGGCTCGGACCTGGGCTCGGGGCGCGGCTCGGGGCGGGGCCGGGGAGCGGCCGGGCGGCTCATCGAGCTGACCTCGGGCAGCGGACGGGCGGCCTTGCCGGACGGGGCCGGGAGCACCACCGCGCCCAGCACCGAGGTGCGCAGCCGGTCCAGGCGCTGCAGGCAGTCGGCGGCCCCCGGCCGGGTGGTCAGCGTGGTCTCGACCGCCATCAGGGCGGCGTCCGCGAACTCGGCCAGGGCGAAGGCGGTGGAGTCCTCGCCGACCGACTGGACCTCGACGATCACGTAGCGGTAATCGCGGCGCAGCTCGCTCAGCAGCCGGCGGCTGGCCTCGTACTGGAGGTTCAGCAGCCCGCCGGAGCCGTCCAGGCCGGGCGTGATGACCTGGAGCTCGGG
>JBOHCO010001262.1:0-1322 GCA_050698895.1 Streptosporangiaceae bacterium | reverse complement strand
GCCCGGCCTGGTTCAGCACCCGGCTACGGACATTCACCGACTCGCCCGAAATGACTCTGGGCGACGGAGCCGACCTGGGCACTAGCTGGGGTGACTGCTCTGGCGACTGCTCTGGCGACTTCTCTGGTGGCTGACGCTAGCTCGGGTGGCTGTTGCCCGGCCCCTGGTTCAGCCGGGCCAGGAACGCGTTATAGGCCGCCAGGTGCTCGTCGTCGTCCACTCCGCCCCGGTCCGACCAGGGCGCGCTCGTCACCCCGGCCCCGGAGCCCTCCGTGCTCGCCTGGCTGGCCAGGCCCGGCTGAGCCTGCTGCGCGGCCGGCTGATGCGAGGCGACCAGGGTGGCCATGCTCGCCTTCCTGGCGCTCTCGAACCAGCCGTGCCCGCTGGCCGCGGCCCGGGTGTCCATGCTCCACATCAAGAAGACCAGCATCATCAGCCCGAACATCAGGCCGTCGCCGGCCACCCACATCACCGCGCCACCCGCGTGCAGGTCCGCGACCGGACTCGGCGCCCAGGCCGGACGCGGGCCGGTGGGCAGCCCCGGCGTCGTGCGGCCGCCGTTGCCCAGGACGATGCCGGTGAAGGTGTCCACCGGCATGATCAGCACCAGGGTCACGAACCGGACCGGGTACGACAGCCGCCAGCGGATCGGCTCCGTGCCCAGGATCGGCAGGAAGAACAGGTACCCGACGATCAGGAACACCGCGTGCTCGGTGTTGTGCAGCGTCTGGTTCTGCTCCACCGTGTTGGCCAGGCTCGTCAGGTGCGCTCCCGCCACCGCCAGCGAGTAGGCGGCCACGCCGAACACCGGCCAGGTCAGGAAGCTGGCCACCTTCGAGCGCACCACCCGCTTGGTCCAGGTGTGCAGCGGATTCCTGCTCGCGTGCATCAGCAGCGTGATCGGCTGACCGTAAATCAGCAGCGCCGGGGCGACCATGATCAGCATCAGGTGCTGCACCATGTGATCCCAGAACAGCACGTCGTCGTAGGCCCCGATGCCGCTCTCCGTGGCGATCACGATGACCGCCAGCCCGCCCAGGAACAATCCGGTCCGCCAGGCCGGCCACGGACGCTGCGGATGACGGCGGGCCACCCGCACGACGCCCCAGAGGTACAGGCCGGCGAACAGGGCCACCAGCACCGTGACGATGGGGGCGAACTGCCACTGCGTGACCACAGCCGACCAGCCGAACGGGGGGAGCATGGAACCTCCTTCACCGGCGAGCCTACTCACCGCACTCCCCTGCTCACCCGCGGGTCTGACCCGCCCGCCGGCCCGCGCGGGCGTTCATGATCCCGGTGGATTCGGGCCACCGGTGGCC
>JBOHCO010001261.1:0-2404 GCA_050698895.1 Streptosporangiaceae bacterium | reverse complement strand
GGGTCAGCTAGCTGACCCGGACCAGCGCGCCACGGGCGTACGCGGGACGTTACGCGTCAGAGCGGACGGACGTTCTCCGCCTGCGGACCCTTCTGTCCCTGGGTCGTGTCGAACTCGACCTTCTGATTCTCGTTCAGCGACCGGTAGCCGGAACTCGCGATAGCGGAGAAGTGGACAAAAACGTCCGCCGTCCCGTCATCGGGGGCAATGAAACCGAAGCCCTTGTCGGCGTTGAACCACTTCACCGTGCCTGTTGCCATGTGTTCAAGTCCTCTATTCGCCATGCGACGAGGCGACTTCGCCACGTCGGCCGCGAGCCTACCAGTCCTGACCCCCATTCCGGACCCTTGACTCGGTCATCGTGACTCGGTCGTCGCATCCCGGGCCGCCCGGTGGCCGATAATGCTGCACGGGTGCTGCCCGGACCGGTCCGCATCGACGACTGGACGGCGGCGGGAGGAACGATGTGGGAGAGCACCGCCGAGGTGACCCGCAAGGCCGTTGTCCAGGCCGCACCGGAGTACGCGTGGTCGCTGATCAGTGACAGCGCGGCCTGGTCCCTGCTGCCCGGGCACTTCGCGTTCGACGTGCCGCAGGCGGCCGAGGCAGCGCGGCTGCGGTGCTGGCTCGCCCCGCTCGGCCAGGGCCTGGGCGGGTCGGTACAGGAGGTGCGCGAGGAGGTACCCGGGCAGATCATGACCCTGTTGTCGCGCAGCACCCAGCCGGCCGGGCGCCAGTCGTTCACGGTGTCCGTCCAGCCGCACGTCCGCGGCGCCCTGGTCCAGCTCACGGTCGCGGTCACCGTGCCGCGGGAGGACAAGCTCGATTACCAGGCCGCCTGGCGCAAGGGCCTCAAGGCGTGGCTCAGCGCGCTGGCCGACGTCGCCGAAGGGCGGCGGCCGTGGCCCGAGCCGGGCATTCCGGCCCCGATCCTGCGAGCCTGCACCGGCCTGCCGCTCCTGACCTCGCCGCAGGGCACGTCGGCCGCGGTGCTGATCGGCGCGTCCCCGGAGGCCGTGTGGCAGGCCGTCCGCACGCCGGGCATCCCGGCTGACCCCGGTCAGCGCTGGACGGTGATCGGCGCCGGGCGGGTCCCCGGCACCCCCGAGCGGCACCCCGGCGACATGCCGTATGTCATCGTCCGGCAGGCCGACGGCCGGCTGGCCGCCTCGGTCACGATGATCAGAGATCTGGACGAAGGCCGCAGCGTGCTGACCCAGCGGCTCGAGCCGCCGCACTACGAAGTGCGGCACCGGGTGACGCCCGCGCCCGGCGGAACCCGCCTCGAGCTGACGATGTGCTGGCCCGATGCCCCGGTCACCGACCAGGGCGAGCAGCTGCGCAGCCACCTGGCCCAGGCGCTGCAGCAGAGCGCGAGCGCCTATCAGGCCGCCCTCGAGCCGGGCGGCGCCGGACCGCCGCCGGCCTGAGCTACGCGGCCGACCTTAGCTACGCCGGGGGCGGCCATTCGTCGCGCAGCAGGCCGTAGAGCAGGTCGTCGGTCCACTCGCCCTTGGCCCAGGTGCTCTGGCGCAGGTGGCCTTCGCGTCGCATGCCCAGCCGCTCCAGCGCCGCGGCCGAGGCCGCGTTGCGCGCGTCGCAGCTGGCCGTGATCCGGTGCTTGCCCCGGCCGAACAGGTATCCCGCCAGCAGCCGCACCGCCTCGGTGGCATAGCCGCGGCCCTGGTACCCGGGCGCGATCGTGAAGCCTATCTCGCACTGGCGGGGATCATCAGCCTGCGGCACGGCCGCGCAGTCGCCGATCAACTCCCCGGTGACGCCCAGCGCCACGGCGAACTGGAACCACTCCCCGGCCGTATCCGGGTGGCTGGTCATCATCTGCCCGATGAAGCGCTCACCCTCCTCACGCGGGTACGGCGCATCCCAGCTCTGATACCGGGCCACCTGCTCATCCGAGCGGTAAGCCACGAACTGGTCCAGGTCCGCCCAGCCGAGCCGGCGCAGCGCGACGCGCTCCCCCGGCACCTCGGTAAAGCTCTCATCGGGCATCAGGCGCCCCCTTACGGGGTCAGGTGACGACTACGTGCTCAGATGATGACCGAGAAAGGCCAGCGACGCGGGCTCCTGGGCGGCGAAGAACTGCCCGGTGTGGCAGCCCCTGGACAGCTCGGTGACCGCGCCGGGCGGCAGGACCCTGGCCAGGGCCCGCGCGCCGGGGCAGAAGGGGTCACTGAGCCCGCACGCCACCCGGACCGCCGTCCCGGCCAGCGCGCCCGCGTGGGTGACCGCGTCGCCGTCGGCGAAGGCGGCGGCCGAGGCGTACGCGCCGGCGTTGACCGCGCGGGCCTGCGCGTAGCTGGTCCAGACCGCCGGGCCGATCGCGGCCACCGCCGAGATCAGCCGGGGATACTTCTCGGCCAGCAGCACCGCGCCGTACCCGCCC
>JBOHCO010001260.1:0-4000 GCA_050698895.1 Streptosporangiaceae bacterium | reverse complement strand
GAGCTGGACCAGCTGGTCAGCCTGCTGCTGGAGCGCGAGACCGTGGACGGCTCCGAGGTCTACCGGATCGTGGGCCGGCCCGTGCCCGAGCGCCGGGCCGAGGAGATGACCGTCGCGCCGCGCGCCGTCGCCTCGGCCGACGCGCGCAGCGAGAGCTAGCCGCGGCTGGCCCGCCGGCCGCACTGGCTGACCTGGCTGGCCGCAGTGGCTCAACTGGGGAGGCATAGCTCCGCCTAAGGTACGGAGCTATGCCTCTTCTGGTGCTCTCGGACGCCGACGTCCGCCAGCTGCTGAGCTACGCCGACTGCGTGGCGGTGATGCGGACGGCCCTGACCGGGCTGGCGGCCGGCCGGGCCGGCCAGCCGCTGCGCTCAGTGGCCCGGCTGACGGCGGCGCCGGGCCTGCTGGGCCTGATGCCGTCGTACCTGGCCGGGCCGTCTGGGGCGTCCGGGGCTTCCGAGACCGAGGCGGATTCGGATGAAGGCGCGTATGGGCTCAAGGTCATCACCATCACGCCCGGCAACCCGGCCCGCGGCCTGGATGCCCACCAGGGCGCGATCCTGGTGTTCGACGGCCGGACCGGAATGCCGCTGACCCTGCTCAACGGCTCCGCCCTGACCGAGATCCGCACCGCGGCCATGTCCGTGCTGGCCACCGACCTGCTGGCCCGCTCCGGTGCCGCCGACCTGGCCGTCATCGGCACGGGCTTCCAGGGCCGGGCGCACATCCTGGCCTTCAGCCAGACCCGGCCCCTGCGCCGGATCCGGGTGGCCGGCCGCAGCCAGGCCAGGGCCGCCGACCTCGCCGCCGACCTGCGTCCCCAGGTCAGCGCCGACATCACCGCCTGTTCCTCGGTCCAGGAGGCCGTGGCCGGCGCCGACATCATCGTGACCGCGACCAGTTCCTCCGTGCCGGTGCTTGAGCGCGCCTGGATCGACCCTGGCGCCCACATCAACGCCGTCGGCGCCTACGTGCCCGCGGCCCGCGAGCTGGACGGAGCCACCGTGGCGGCGGCCGCGCTGTTCGCCGACCGCCGCGAGTCACTGGAGGCCGAGTCGGGCGACTTCCTGCTGGCCCTGGCCGAGGGGCTGGTCGGCGCGGATCACCTGCGCGGGGAACTGGGCCAGGTGCTGACCGGGGCGGTGCCGGGGCGTTCAGGTGATGACGAGATCACGTTGTTCGAGTCGCTGGGGCTAGGGGTGGAGGACCTGGCCGCGGCGCAGCACGTCGCCCGGCACGCGGCCGCCGCCGGGGTCGGCCAGCGGGTGGATTTCTGAGCTGAGCCCGGCCCGCCGGGTTACCGCCACCAGGGGGATTGCCGATCAGCCCGGCGTTCTTAGGGCCGCGCTGAACATCAAGGGAGTGAACCTGAAGGCCAGCTTCAACGCTGGCGGTGGCGACCACGCTGAGCACCATGTTGAACGTCTTGCCCGGCGCGAGCCGGAATCCGTGCACGGCCTGGCGGTCTTTCCATGTAGGCGGCAGGCCGTGCACGGGCGGCCAGGGCTGGGCGCCGAGTATGTACCCGCCCGGTACCGCGTAGGAGCCGATCAGGCGCTCGTGGCGGGGATGCAGCAGGGCGACGTGGTCGAGCACGACGGCGGCGTGGCCGTGGTTGGTGAACGTATCCAGGCCGAAGGCGAACGGGTGGCCGACGCGAGCGACCGCGCAGACAAAGTGCCCTCCAGGCGTGCCGAAGGGACCGTTCAGCGGGCCGTCGGTGGCCGGGCTGCCATGGCCGCCGCACCCGGCCGATGCCAGCGCCCCGGCCACGGCCACCGTCGCTAAGGCCGCCGGAAAAAACCGCATCTGAGGCGCCCGCACGCCCGAAGCGTATTCCATCACAGCTCCCATATCGGGGGCGATGCGCCCGCATCCTACGGGCCGGGCGACGGCGGCATGCCAGACGAGGCTGAATAGCGAGTATCCCGCTGCGGCCGATTTAGGACGACCCCTGGCGGCGGGAGCATGTGCGGAGCAGCTGGCTCGGCGGTTGTGGTCATGAGTGCCTCCATGGCATGTTTCCGCAGGTCAGTGCTCTGTGCTGGTCAAGCTAGCGCCTCTGGATGATCCATCCTCCGCGATCATGAAACCCTGGCTGATTATTACGGTGGAGGATTTTGGGTGCCCGGACACCGAAAATCCCCCACCGTCATGAACGGGCGGAATGGACGCGGTGGGGGCGGGGCTGCGGGGCTGATGGTGGCGGGCGGGACTGTCGGGCGGGGCCGATAGCGTGGGCTCGTGAGAGCTCGGTGGAACGCGGAGCAGGTGCTCGCGCTCGCTCCGGACCCCGCGTCGCAGCAGGCCGCGGCCCGGCTGGCGGGTGGTTCCGGGTGGTCGCAGACTGGCGCGGCGGGCGACGTGGTGTGGGGGCTGTGCGCCGGCTCGGGGCAGCATCCGTACCAGACCGTCGCCGACCTGTCAAGCCCGGCGTACTCGTGCTCGTGCCCGTCGCGGAAGTTCCCCTGCAAGCACGCGCTGGCCCTGCTGCTGCGCTGGGCCGAGGGCACCGTGCCGGAGGTGGCCCGCCCGGCCGACTTCGCCGATTCCTGGGTCACGGCCCGGCGGGCCAGGTCGGCGGTGGCGGCCCCGGCCCGGACCGGCCCCAGGGACGAGAAGGCGGCGGCCCGGCGGGCCGGGCAGCGTGAGTCGCGGGTGGCGGCGGGCCTGGCCGAGCTGGAGACCTGGCTACGCGATCAGGTGCGCGCCGGACTGTCCGCGACCAGCGGCGGCTACCGGCACGCGGAGCGGGTGGCGGCCCGCATGGTGGACGCCCAGGCGCCGGGAGTGGCCGGGGTGCTGCGCGGCCTGGGCGGCATCGCCAGCTCGGGGGACGGGTGGCCGGACCGGCTGCTGGGCGCCTACGCCCAGCTGCACCTGCTGATCCGGGCCCACGACCAGCTCGACGCGCTGCCGCCCGGCCTGGCCGCGGTGGTGCGCGCGCACGTCGGCTACCCGACGGCCCGGCAGGAGGTGCTGGCCGGGCCCGGGGTGGCGGACCGGTGGCTGGTGGTCGGCGTGCGGGACATGCTGGACGCCGCGGTCCCGGTGCGGCGGATCCTGCTGCGCGGCCGGGACACGGCCCGGTTCGGGCTGCTGCTCATCTTCGACCCGCGCGGCTCATTCACCGGGGACCCGGACGGCTGGCTGGTGCCGGGCCTGGAGCTGGACGCGGACCTGCACTTCTACCCCGGCCAGCCGGGGCTGCGGGCGCTGGTGGGCGAGCGGCGGCATGAGCCCGAGCCGGCCCGCGCCCCAGACGGGGCGGGGGACATCGCCGGGCTGCTGGACGACTGGGCCGGGGCGCTGGCGGGCGACCCGTGGCTGGGCAGCTGGCCGGCCCTGGTGTCGGGCACGCCGGTGCCGGCCGACCGCGGCTGGCGGTTCGCCGACCGGTCGGGCCTGCTGGTGCCGCTGGTCACCGCGGGGATCGACTACATGCTCTTGCTGGCCATCTCGGGCGGCGCGCCGGTCACGCTGGCCGGGGAGTGGAGCCCGGAGGGCCTGCGGCCGCTGACCGCCTGGCACGGCCACCAGGCGGTGCGGCTATGAGGGCGCCGGTGACCGGGCCGGGGAGCCCGGCGCGGCCCCGGAGGTCGGCGAACCGGGAGGCGCTGTGACGGGCGCGGCGGGCTACGAGGACCTAGTCACGGCGGCCACGGTCGGCCTGGACCGGCGGCCGCTGCCGGTCGAGGCGCTGGCCGGGCCGGCCGGCGAGCACGCGGCCGTGCTGGACGCCGGTGATCCGGTGGCCGCGTTCCTGGACGCCGCGGCGCTGCTGTACTCGGCCCGCCGCGCGGGCCCGGCCCCGGCCGCCGTGGACAGCGGGCCGGCCGGGCTCACCCCGGCCGCGCCGGACGCCGCGCCGGAGCTGAACGCAAGGGCCGCGGCCGTGCTCGGCTACGTGCTGCGCGGCGGCGACCCGGACCTGCTGGCCGACCTGCTGCTGACGGCGGCGGCCGCGGCCGGGATCCGCGCCCCGGCGCCGATGCTGCCC
>JBOHCO010001259.1:0-7933 GCA_050698895.1 Streptosporangiaceae bacterium | reverse complement strand
GGGACCACCTTGTTAGAGAGAAATATCCGAGCACGGATTCCGCTGGCCGGGCGGTACGCAGTCACGATCCCGCTGAGCTTGCCGGCCTGAGGCTGGGCCTGGCTCGAGGCGGCGCTCCGGCCGCTAGCGGGAGACGGCCCGCTGGTCCGGGTGCGGTCGCCCGCCGGCCCAGGCCGGTGACGCGGGCAGGTGCAGCTCGAATACCGAGCCCTGGCCGATGGTGCTCTCGACGTGCACCGAGCCCTCGTGCGCCTCGGTGATGGCCTTTACCACCGCGAGGCCAAGGCCGAACCCGCCGGTCGTGCGGCTGCGGCCCACGTCGATGCGGGCGAACCGGCCGAAGATCCGGCTGACTTCGGCCGCCGGGATGCCGGGGCCGGTGTCGGAGACGGCGAGGATGACGCTCTCGTCCTCCCGGCGGGCACTCAGCTCGATCTGGCCGTCCGCTTCGGTGTGGTAGACGGCGTTCTCGACCAGCGCGTCCAGGGCCAGGGTCAGCCGGTCGCCGTCGGCCTGCACGGTGGCCTCGGCCAGGGTGCCCAGGGACCACCGCCGGGGCGTGTGACTCCACCGGTGCAGGGTCTCGAGCATCAGGTCGGCGACGTCGACCGGGGCGGGGCGCAGGAAGTCAGGGCTGTCGGTGGAGGCCAGGAGCAGCAGCCGGCTGGTGAGCCGGCGCAGCCGGAGCAGCTCGTCCACGGCGACCCGGGCATCCTTGGCGATGGCCTGGTCGGTGGCGGCCTTCTCGATGAACTCGGCGTGGCCGAGAGCGATGGTGATGGGCGTGCGCAGTTCGTGCGAGGCGTCCTGGAGGAACTGGCGCTGCTGGTCGAGCAGGCGAAGGTTGTGCTCGGAGACGCGCTTGATCTCGTCCATCGCGGTCGCCCGCCGCCGCGAGTGCCAGACCATGACTACGAACATCATGGCCAGCAGGGGTACCTCGGCCAGGTAATCCCCGTCCTGCTCGCCGCGGAGCACCTGCCAGCCGATCAGCCCGCCGGTGGCCAGGGTCAGGGTGGCGACGATGACAATCGTCGAGCCCAGGCGCCACAGCCGGAAGCCGTAGATCAGGGTCAGGCTGACCCAGATGATCAGGAACGGGACGGTCTGCCATTCCGGCAGGACCCGCATGGCCAGAAGGTTCAGCAGGATGAACACGGCCAAGGCGATGTCCACCCAGCAGGCACGGGCCAGATGGCGAACCCGGTCACGACTCATACAGCCACATCCCTCGGCGCACGGGGCGGCGGTCGCCGTGGCCGGCATGCTTGGCACACAGCCCATCCATGTGCCATCCCCAGGTCAGCGCCAACGGGACTCTATGGCCAAGGCACCGAATCCGGGTATCTCACCGGGGTAGGCCCGGGCAGTTCTAGTCCGGAAGGGCGGCCAGCTGAAGTCGGTCCAGCCGGTCCGGGTCGGCCAGCACGTGGATCTCGGTGATCCGGCGCTCGGCGCTGACGGCGAAGGTCAGCACCACCTGCGGATGGCCTTCGGGCGCCCACACGATGCCCACAGTCCCGTCGACCAGGGCCAGCTGGGCCTGCCGGGCCCGCGCCGCGGACATGATCGCGCCACGGCCGACCATTTCGGCGCCGCGCAGCACGGCCGGCCGACCGGCCGGGGTCGCCGCGCCGTCGCCGGTCAGCACCACATCGGAATCCAGGACCGCGACGAGGGCGGACAGGTCGCCGCCGCGCGCGGCGGTGAGGAAGGCGGTGGCGACCTCTCGCTGGCGGGCGAGGTCGGCGGCGCGATCAGGGCTCGACGCCCCGCGTACTCGGCGCCGGGCCCGGCTGGCCAGCTGCCTGGTCGCCTCCGGGGACCGGCCGAGCACCCCGGCCACCTCGTCGAACGGCATGGCGAACATGTCGTGAAGCACGAAGGCGAGCCGCTCGGCCGGGGCGAGGGTGTCCAGCACGACGAGCAGGGCGAGCCCGACCGAGTCCGCGAGCACGGCCTCGTCCTCGGGATCGGCGGGCGGCTCGGGGCTGATCGCGCCCGGTGCGCCGGCCGCGGGGGTCTGGGCCGCCATCTCCGCGGCACCGGGCCAGGAATCCCCGACCGGCTCCTCGTGCCGGTGCTTGCGGGCACGGAGCATGTTGAGTGAAACCCGCGCCACCACCGTGGTGAGCCAGGCGCCGAGGTTCTCGACCTCGGTGGCGTCTGTGCTGGTCAGTCGCAGCCAGGTGTCCTGGACCGCGTCCTCGGCGTCGCTGGTCGAGCCGAGCAGCCGGTAGGCCACGGCTCGCAGGTGCTGGCGGTGCTCCTCGAAGGCGGCGGCCAGCAAGTCACTGTCAGGCATGTCTCGGTTCCCTCATCGCCAGGTGTTACCACACTGACACTCCGCACTGGGCAGATGTGACAGGCGGGCCGGCTTACGGGACGAAATATGCCTGGAGACGCTGGAGTCGTTCGTGTGCTGGATGTTTCGCGAGACCCTGAAACTAGATCGGGCCTAATCCTGGGCCCTCAGCGGCCAGCGCCCCGGCCGGGCGAACTGGCCGCCGAGGGCACAGCTAAGGAATTGCCCAAACCAGCACGCGCAATCGTGTGCAGAGTGAGTGAACGCAGGGTCTGGGATTTACGCAATCGTTAGCGGAGGCTTCTTGCTTACGCGTGGTAGTAAACGTCCGGGCCCACCGACATGACGGTGTGCACGTGAGCGGCCTTTGCCTGCGTGGCCGCTGATGCTATCGCAGGGCTGGTGGCCAGGATCGTGCCGGCTGCGCCGAGCGCGAGGATTGCTGAAAAAAGGATGGATCGCCCGGTGCGCATGATTCCCTCCATGGCGTTTCCCGAGGCCAGCAGGCACGGCGAGGGCTCGACGAGCTTACGGCGTGTCTAGGTCATGACGAGTTATTTCCGGCAACTGACCCATTCATGCATGGCGAGGCGACAATTTTCTTGAGGCGTTTAGAATGACAGCTAATGCGATAGCTAACGCGATTCCTTGCAGGAAGAATTGACGCTATTATTTGAGAGAATATTCGCGCACAGTGCGATGCAAGGGTCTCAGCAAGTTTCACTTTGGGCGGCTAGAGTCCCGACAGGCCATTACTACCAGAAGCCGCCTTAGCTGTTAAGGCTGCTGCCCGAAAGATTCCCTTGTATCCTTAATGTTCGGGTAGTAGAGTACCCCCCGTGCTTTCCGTCCCTGCCGGTACCCTCGCCGGGGCGCTGATCGGTCGGATCAGTGAGATGGCTGTGCTGACCGATCTCGTTCAGGAGGTTTCTGGCGGGCAGGGCGGACTGCTGCTCGTCGAAGGCGAGCCAGGAATCGGCAAGTCCGCACTAGTCCGAGCGGCCACGGTCGACGCCGCCGACGCCGGGTGCGAGGTGTTCTGGGGTGCCGGCGACGAACTCGGGCAGGCTCTCCCGCTGCTGCCGCTGCTGGAGGGACTGCGGGTCCGGGAGCCGTCGGCCAGTCCGCGCCGGAATACGATCGTCCGGCTGCTACGCGGTGAACTGGCTGCCGACCGCGGCATGGACGTCTCGGCCGCGCTAGCGGAGCAGCTGCTGGCACTCGTCTCCGAGCAGTGCGCGACCCAGCCGATAGTGCTGGTCATTGACGATCTCCAGTGGGCGGATCAGGCCAGCGTCACGCTGTGGGGCCGACTGGCCCGGCTGGTGCCGCAGATGCCGCTGCTGCTGCTCGGGACGATGCGGCCAGTGCCGCAGCGCGATGACCTGGCAGCCCTGCGACGCGTTGTCGGCAAGTCGGGCCGACTCCAGCTCACGGGACTCGCCGAGGCCGCCGTCGCCGAGCTGGTCGCGACCCTCGCTGGTGGCCCGCCCGATGAGCGGCTGATGCGCCTGGCCCAGGACGCGGCGGGCAACCCCCTGTACGTCACCGAGCTGATCGCCGCGCTGACTCGCGGCGCCAGCCTGATCGTCACGGACGCGGGCGCCGCCGAGCTGAGGAGCGGTCCCGTGCCCGGCTCGCTGTCGGCGGCCATCGCGGATCGCCTGGGCTTCGTGTCCGGCCCGGTGCGCGAGGTCCTGCAGGCCGCGGCGTTGCTGGGCGTGGAGTTCGCCGTGTCCGACCTGGCGACCGTCCTGGGCCGCAGCGTGGCGGACCTGATCCCGGCCGTGGCCGGGGCCCGCGCCGCCGGCGTGCTGGACGAGTCGGGCCACGGCCTGGGGTTCCGGCATCCGTTGATCCGGGCGGCGCTCTACGACGTGATACCGGCACCGGTCCGGGCCGCCTGGCACCGCGATGCGGCGCGCGCGCTGGCCGAGGCTGGGGCCCCAGCGGACCGCGTAGCCCGCCAGCTGCTCTGGGCCGTGGACGGATCCGGGGGGCCGGCCGAGCCGCTGGATGAGTGGATCCTGAGCTGGCTATCTCGTACGGCAGAGCTGCTCGTCGGCCAGGCACCACGGGTCGCCGCTGAGCTGCTCCGCCGGGCCGTGGCCAGCTCCCGGCCCGGCTCGGACCACTACGACAGCCTGGTGGGCCGTCTGGCCGACGCGCTCTATCGGGTGGGTGACGTGGCCGAGGCCGAGCAGGTCGCCAGCGGCGCGCTGGTGCATGCGACCGATCCCGATCTCATCGTTGACCTGCACTGGACCCTGGCCCAGTGCAGCATGCTGGCCGGCCGGTCGGGCGAGTTTCTGGCCACGCTCGACCAGGCCCTGGACGTGCCGGGGATCTCGGCCCGGCATCGCGCCCGGCTGCTGACGCTGGCCGCCCGGACGCACAGTTTCGTAGGCGATGTCGAGAAGGCGAGTCAGGCGGGGCACATCGCGGTCGACGCTGCCGCCGAAGCGGGCGACAACTGGGCCACCGGCTGGGCTCTGCACGTACTAACCATCGTGAACGCCGTGCAGGGCCAGATCGACGAGGCACTCGAACTGTCCGACCAGGCCCTGAGCGTTACCCAGACCGACTCGGCGCTGACCGACCTGCGACTGCTGCTCCAGATCAACAAAGCCCTGATGCTGGGCAACCTGGACCGCTACCAGGAGGCCTTCGCCGCCGCCCGGCAGGCTCGTGACCTCGCCGACCAGGTCGGCACCGTGATCAGACTCGCCCAGGCGCACGGGGCGCTGGCCCAGCTGTTGTTCGACACGGGGCACTGGGACGATGCACTGGCCGAGGTCGAGGTGCTGCAGGAGGATCTAAAAGAGCCGGCCTCGGCGTGCTGCGACCTTGGCGTCTCCGCCGCCATCCGCCTTCACCGCGGTGACGTCGCCACCGCTCGGCGCCACCTGGCCGCCGCGGACTCGCACGCCGAGCGGATCGGGAATCGGATGATCGGTCCGCTGGCCCTGGCCCGGAGCCTGGACCGCGAGCACCGCGACCAGCTGCCCGAGGCCCTGGCCGAGCTGACCGCCGGGTTCGCCGGCAACAGCGAGGAACTCGAGGAGATCGAGGACCTGCTGCCCGACGCGGTCCGGCTGGCCACGGGCATCGGCGACCTGGACACCGCGAAGGACCTGGCCAGCCACGCGGCGGCGTTGGCTGCCCAGTCGCCGATCCCGCACCGCCAGGCGACCGGCCTGTACTGCGCCGGCCTGGTCGAGCACGATGCTGCCCGGCTGCTCGAGGCGGCCGAGCGCTACGGCGACGCCAGCCGGACCCTGCTGCGGGCCAGGGCCCTGGAGGCCGCCGCCGAGACCTTCGTCAGCGGCGGCGACCGGGACCAGGCCAGGGCCGCGTTCACCCAGGCCGTCGAGATTTACAACTCACTAGGCGCCACCGCCGACGTCGCCCGGCTCCAGGCCAGGTTCCGCGCTCACGGCATCCGCCGCGGCCCGCATACCAAGCACCGCCAGGCGCAGAGCGGCTGGGACAGCCTGACGCCCACCGAGATCAAGGTCGCCGCCCTCGTGGAGAAAGGGCTGACCAACCCGGAGATCGCGACCAGGCTGTTCCTGTCCCCCCGGACTGTGGCCACCCACGTCTCCCACATCCTCAAGAAGCTCAATGTCCACTCGCGGATCGACATCGCCCGCGAGGCGGCGCTGCGCAACGCCTCATCGAGCAACGCCTCATCGAAGTGAGGGAAAGGGAGAGTGGGTGTGAGCCCCCGGCCGGGGGCGTGTACGACCGATCGATGGGCGTGTGTACCGATCGGCTTGCACACCGGGGGCTCACGACTAATGGGGGATGTTGATGTGAGCCCCCGGCCGGGGGCGTGCATGGCCGATCGATGGGCGTGTGGTACCGATCGGTCAGTACACCGGGGGCTCACGCTTGTGTGGGCATGACGGCGGCCGCGCCTCGGGCAGCAGCCGGATGCCCGCGTCAACATGGGACCTGGAACGGCAGCGTGAAGTACACCGCCTTGCCCCAGGGTGTTCGGTAGAAACCCCAGCTTTCGGACAGCGTGGCGACCAGCATCAGGCCCCGTCCCGCCTCGGCGTCGGGGGCCACGTTCGCTGGTACCGGTAAGCGTGGCGACGAGTCATGCACGTCCACCCGCAGCTGCCGCTCGTCGCAGGTGAGGACCAGGGTCATGGTCTCGCCGGAGGAGTGGGTGATCGCGTTGGTGACCAGCTCACTGGTGAGCAGGACGGCGTCGGACTCGTCTACCGGAAGATCCCAGGCACAGATGGCCGCGCGGACCTGGGCTCGGGCTTCGACCGCTGCACGCGGCCCTACGGCGAGGGGGATGCGACGGGGATGTCGGACGGCGAGGCGGGCGGACGTCATGGTGACCATGCTTTGCTTCCTTGCTAGACCGACGCGATCCGGCCGGGTGTGGGGAGTCACCCTAGGGGGCCAGTCTGCGGAGATGCGATCAAACTGTTGGATCGCGTCGGTGATTGCATGACAACTCTCCTGCAAGTTGCACGGCAAGACATCGGTCGGATGACGGATATACGAAGCCTGTCCGGGCCGACGCAGGACTAGCCGTGGGGCTGATGGTGCGCTTGGGGCACCCGATATGCACCTCAAGGGCGCGGAGCGGTCGCTACCGCTAGTCGCGGCCTGCCCGGCCCGGGGAGGTCTGCCGGCCATGCATCGCGGGAAGGGTTAACGTCCAGGCCCCTGCTTGAAACGCGACCGTCCGCCGACGCCTCAGAAGGGGAGCAGTCTCATGACACAGCCCGCGTCCGGCAGCAGCGCCGCCGGCTTCCCGGCGCCCGCCGAGGGCATTCTGGTGACGATGTTCATCACCGTCCGCAAGGTCGCGCGATCGCGGGACTTCTACTCGCGCGTCCTGGGCGGCACAGTGGTCATGGAGGAGAACCCCTGTTGCGTCCGGCTGTCCAATTCGTGGATCATCATGAACCCCGGCGGACCGCCGACTCCTGACAAGCCGGATGTCTCGGTGGTCGACTACCAGCCGGGCGACACCACATCGATCTTCCTCAACCTGAGGGTCGCCGACATTCAGGCCTGCTACGAGGACTGGCGGGCCAAGGGGGCGGAGTTCGTGACGCCGCCAATCGACCGCGGCGCGGAGCTCCGCTGTTACCTGCGAGACCCGGACGGGTACCTCATCGAGGTCGGCCAGTCCACCGGCCTCATGCACGGCCAGCGCGCCGCGAAGCGCCCGGAGATCTCCCGGGCTGACGCCCGGCCCGGCGTCGGCCCCGGCCCGGTCACTGGCGAGCAAGTTGCGCCCACGAATGATGGCCGAGCACGTCCAGCGTCTGCACCAGCCAGGCTCGGCTCTCGCTCTCCAGCCGCGCCGCGGCCAGGTCCGCACGGTCCTTGGGACGATCGAGATGGGCTTTATGCAACAGCGCGATCTCGGGCCGCAGGTACGGGATGCCGTCGACGAGGTGCACGGCACGCGGCCAGGGCAGCCGGACACGTGCGTCGCGCTTGAACACCCACTCGTCCCCGCTGCGGTCTAGCAGCAGATCGAGCTGCCAGGGCCGCCGGGCGTCGTGCCGCGCCCATAGCTGCTCGCATCCCTCGGTAAGCGCGATGCCTGGCAGCAGCGGCCGCAGGGTTCCGCTGTTGGCCTCCCAGAGG
>JBOHCO010001258.1:0-2216 GCA_050698895.1 Streptosporangiaceae bacterium | reverse complement strand
CACTCCCGGCGCCGGGCCGCCCGGGCCGCCGGGGCCGGGCGCCCGCGCGGGCGAGGTACGCGAGCCGGGCATGTGGCGGGCCAGCACCGCGATCGCGGGGAGGTAGCTCAGCCCGTTGATGAGGAAGCAGGCCGCCGGGCCGGACAGCGTGAGGAGCAGCCCGCCCGCGGCCGGCCCGATGACCCGCGACAGGTTGATGATGACCTCGTACAGGCTGATGGCGCTGGCCAGCCGGGCCGGGCCGACCAGGTCGAGCACGATCACCTGGCGGGCCGGCGAGTCGATCGCCCAGATGACGCCGGTCAGCCCGGTGAGCACGAAGATCACCGGCACGGTGGCCGTCCCGGTCGCGGCGCAGGCGGCCAGGGCCAGCCCCAGCCCGACGAAGGCGGTCTGGGTGACCAGCAGCAGCCGCCGCCGGTCCACGCGGTCGGCCAGCGCGCCCGCCCACGCGCCCAGGACCAGCGCCGGGCCGACGGTCAGCGCGGTGAGCACGGCCAGGTCCACCGCGCTGTGAGTCAGCCGCAGGATCAGCCAGGAGGACGCGACGGCCTGGGTGATCGTGCCCGACGCGGACAGCACCTGGGCGCTGAACCACCACCGGAAGCGCGGGTCGGACAGGGAGGCCAGCGCCGGGACGCGGCTGAGCACGGCGGTATCGCGGCGTACCTCGGTGATGCGGACCCCTCGGGAGCGGGCGGGACGAGTCAGCGGGCGGGATGGGTCGCGGCGGGCCGCGGCGGCCGGGACAAGTATCCCAGTTAATCGTTTTCCCGGACAAGGGCACCCGGGCGACCGCGCGCAGGTCACGGCGCGCCGCTGTCACGTGGCACAGCCGGCGAGACGGCACAATGGCGGTCATGGCCAGACGCACCACGACAACTCCGCCTCCCGATGACTTCGAAGAGAACATCATCGACATCGACGTCACCGACGAGATGCGGGCCAGCTACCTCGAGTACGCCTACTCGGTGATCTACTCGCGCGCCCTGCCGGACGCGCGGGACGGGCTCAAGCCCGTGCAGCGCCGGATCCTCTACCAGATGGCCGAGATGGGACTGCGCCCCGACCGCCCGCACGTCAAGTGCGCCCGCGTGGTCGGCGACGTCATGGGGCGGCTGCACCCGCACGGGGACAGCGCCATCTACGACGCGCTGGTCCGGATGGCCCAGCCGTGGGCCATGCGGCTGCCGCTGGTCGACGGGCACGGCAACTTCGGCTCGCTGGGCGGCGATGACTCGCCCGCCGCCTACCGGTACACCGAGGCCCGGCTGGCCGAGGCGGCCATGGAGATGACCGCCTCGCTGGACGAGGACACGGTCGACTTCATCCCGAACTACGACGGCCAGGACACCCAGCCCGAGGTGCTGCCGTCGGCCATCCCGAACCTGCTGGTCAACGGCACGGCCGGGATCGCGGTCGGGATGGCCACCAACATGGCCCCGCACAACCTGGGCGAGGTGGTGGCCGCGGCCCGGCACCTGATCGCCAACCCCGAGGCCACCCTGGACGAGCTCATGCGGTTCGTGCCCGGGCCCGACCTGCCCACCGGCGGCAAGATCGTCGGCCTGGACGGGGTCCGGGAGGCCTACCAGACCGGCCGCGGCATCTTCCGCACCCGGGCCACGGCCCGGGTCGAGAAGCTCACCCCGCGGCGCACCGGGATCGTGGTCACCGAGCTGCCCTACAACATCGGCCCGGAGAAGGTCATCGCGCGGATCAAGGACCTGGTCCAGGCCAGGAAGCTCAAGGGCATCGCCGACGCCAAGGACCTGACCGACCGGCACCGCGGGCTGAACCTGGTCATCGAGGTGCGCAACGACTTCCACCCCGAGGCCGTACTCGAGGAGCTGTACCGGCTCACCCCGATGGAAGAAACCTTCGGCATTAACAACGTCGCCCTGGTGGACGGCCAGCCCAAGGTGCTGGGGTTGCGTGAGCTGCTGCAGATCTACGTCGACCACCGGATCGAGGTCGTCCGGCGGCGCACCGCCTTCCGCCGCCGCAAGCGCGCCGACCGGCTGCACCTGGTCGACGGCCTGATGATCGCGCTGCTCAACATCGACGAGGTAATCCAGGTCATCCGGCAGAGCGACGACGCGTCCTCGGCCAAGGACCGGCTGATGACGGTGTTTGACCTGTCCGAGATCCAGGCGCAGTACATCCTGGACACGCCGCTGCGCCGGCTGACCCGCTACGACCGGCTGGAGCTGGAG
>JBOHCO010001257.1:0-6044 GCA_050698895.1 Streptosporangiaceae bacterium | reverse complement strand
CCCCCGGCGGTGCCGTCCTCGATTCCTACTGGCCCGGGGACGTCCGCCACCTGGTCGTGCGGGCGCTGCAGCGCGCGCGGAGCAGGTCACCGGCGGAGATCTGGTGTGAGGCCCCGCTGGCGACTGCCAGCCGACGCTTCGAGGCCCGCCACCCGCGCCATCCCATCCACGGCGAACTGCCCGCCGACGCCGACTGGGAACGCTGGCAGGCAGCCGCCCGGCCACTCCAGATCGGGCCCACGCTCCGGGTCGACACCACCGGGCCGGTCGACGCGAACGCCATCATCGCCTGGATCAGGCTGCAGGTCCCGACCGGGCGTCTCGAGCCCGGCCCCGCGCCACCTCAGACGCCGCCGGCGTAACCCCATTCGCGGATCCTGACCATTAGCCGCCGCCAGCCGCCGCCACCGTCCCGCCGCCACCGTCCCGCAGGGAAGTCCCGCAGGGAAACTGCAATCGTCGGCACCTAGCTTGGATCGTGAGGCCGCTGTCCGCTCCCCGGCGGAAGTGCGGACGGCGTGAATGAGCTAGGGGGGATTTGGTTGCCGACAAGGATCGTGGTCATCGGAGGCAGCGCGGCCGGCATGGGCGCGGCGGGCGCGGCGAAACAGCTTGACCCGCAGGCGCAAGTCACGGTGTTCACGGAACTGTCTGATGCCGCCTACAGCCCTTGCGGCATCCCCTACGTTCACGGGCGCGAGATCGACAGCTTCGACCGCCTGGTGCTCCAGACCAAGGACCATTACCGGGAGCAGGGCCTGGATATTCACTACGAGACGCACGTCGAGTCCATTGACCTGGCGAAGAGCGAAGTGGTGGTGCGCGGCTCAGGCCGTGTGCCTTTCGACCGCCTGGTCGTCGGAACCGGCTTCTCCTACGAGGCACCTGACATCCCTGGGACTGATCTTGACGGCATCTACTACGTGCGGGACCTGCGCCTGGCCAGAGAGTGGGACAAGCGCCTGGACAGCGTGAAGACCGCGGTGGTGGTGGAGGCTCAGCCGATCGGCGTCGAGATGGCCACCGCCCTGGCCCGCCGCGGAATCGAGACTTACCTCGTGGACCCGCACCCCTGGCCGATGGCCGAGATCGCCGATCCCGACATCATGGCGCCGGTCGAGGAGTCCTGGCGCGAGCTCGGCGTGAAGGTGCACCTCAACACCGCGATCGAGGCACTATCCGGCCCCGGGAAGGTGCGGGCAGTGCAGACCTCCCAGGGCGAGTTCCCGGCCGACATGGTCGTGATGGGGACCAAGAAGCTCCCGGAGGCCACCCTGGCCCGGCAGGCCGGCATCAAGACCGGGGCGACCGGTGGCATCATCGTGGATCCGCGGATGGCCACCTCGGCCCCGGGCGTCTTCGCGGCCGGCGACTGCATTGAGGTGCCGCAGGGCTTCACCCGTGTTCCGGTGCAGGGGCTCTCGGGCAGCCACGCCTACGCGCAGGGGAAAGTGGCTGGTGCCAACGCCGGCGGAGGTTCTCGTACCTACCGGCCCGTCTACGTGCCGTGGGGCCTGGTGGGGGGTAACTGGATGATCGGCGGTGTCTCCTTCGGCGAGACGCTGGCCGATGCGCTCGGCGTCCCGTTTGTCCTCGGCGTGGCGGAGGGCATCTCCCGCGCTCGCTACTACCCGGACTTCCGCAAGATCCGGGTCAAGCTCCTGGCCGACCCGAAGACCCTCCAGCTCATCGGCGCCCAGCTGGTCGGTGGTGAGGGGATCAAGGAACGCTGCGATCTCCTGGCCCTGGCCGCCAAGAAGGCCGTGACGCTCGACGAGCTGGCGTGGATGGAGAACGTCTACTCACCCGCGATGGGAGCGCTGAACGAGCCGATCGCGCTGGCCGCGCAGAACGGCCTCAAGCGCGCTGGGCGAGCATCAGCGGGGCGAGCATGATCCGCTTCTTCCAGTGGGTCCGGAGCAACTCACAGAAGTACCTGCTGGAGGCCGCCCAGACGGACCTGGCCAGTCGCTATCTCGGCCAGCCTGGCCCAGTCAGCCCGCCCGGACTTCAGGTCCTGTTCTGGAAGCGGCTCTTCGTTCCCCTGTACCGGCGGCTGCCCTGGAGCATCCGCCGCGCCATCATCCTGGCGATGCCCGGCAGCCACCGGCAGGGCTGGCCTCAGGACGCCCGGGCGCCGGCCCGCCAGCCGGGCGACCGGTAGCGCGGCATCAAGCCTCACCACAGATCACCGAACCGAAAGGATCAGTCAATGGCGCAGATCGTGGGACAGAAGGTATCCGCGGGCGACGCGGTCGTCGACTACGAGGACAAGGTCTTCCCCGACTACCAGGCCGAGCCGGGCGAGAAAGCGTTCGTGTTCTTCCACTGCGTGCCGTTCGAGAGCTCGGCATCGCTGGTCAACCTCTTGACCGCCACCCGGATCCGCCGCAAGGGATACGACACCAGCATCGTCTTCTTCGGCCCCGGATCCCTGGTCGTCGCGGACACCCGGGGATACCCGAAGGTGGGCGACGAGGGCTTCCCTGGAAACCTGACCTACAACAAGCAGCTCCGCCAGTTCATGAACGAGGGCGGCAAGGTCTACGCGTGCCGGTTCTCCGCCGCCGCGCTCTACGGGATGCGCGAAGTCGACATGATGGAAGGCGTCAAGCCCATCAATCCCCGTGACGTGCTGGACGCGGCCATAACGGCCCATCGCGAGAAGGCACTGACCCTGAACACCTGGACGATGTGACCCGCATCCGGGCAGCAGCCAGGTGCCTGCGAAGCAAAACGCGCCCGGCGGCCTGGCGGCCGGGCACCGGCGGGGCTGGGAGGCAGGGAAATGCACGGCGACGACGGTGAGGACCTCCAGCGGTGCACCGCGCAGTGGGTGAGAGCGGAAAGCCAGCTCTACCCCATGGTCATGGCCGACCCGGATGCCTTCGAACGGGCCCTCACGGTCGTGAGGGCCATCGCCGACCGGCTGCGGGCCGAGACCACCATAGACGGACTGGCCCGGGCGTTCGGGGAATCTGGCTCGCTGGCGATAAGCGCCGCTGATCAGGCGGGCACGCCCATCGGCGACCTGGACGCCCGGGTCCTGACGGCCGCGGGCTTCCGCATGCGGCAGCAGGAGATTGCGGTCCGGGCCGAGAAGGCAGGCCGCACCGAACCGGGCGCGGGTGCGCCGGGGGGGGAGCGAAAGGGGCAGATGCAATGATACCGGAGCGCGTACCCGGCCGGACGATCGACGGCCACAGCCACATCGGCGCGATGGATGCCTGGAAGTTCTACGACCTGAAGGAACCCGTCAAGCCGACCGTCTACGACTTCCCCACGGCCCAGGACTACGTCCGGCACATGGACAGTCTCGGGGTCGAACGGGCGCTCGTGCTGCCCAACTACGGAATTCCCGTCCAGGCCCAGCCCTTTTCGCTGAACCCCCTGGTTCTGGACACGGTGCAGTCGAACGACCGTATCCGGGGCGGCCTGTGGGTGTCCTTCCTCCCGCAGAACCGGGACATGACCATGGAGGCGCTGCGGAGCGCGGGCGAGGACGGGATCGTCGCGCTCAAGACCACCTTTCTCCTGGGCGGCAGTCCTGACCCGCAGTCCTGGGATGACGAGACACGGGAAATCGCCGAGGCCTGCTTCCAGGCCGCACGGGACAACAACCTCGTGTTCCACTTCCACACGAGCCCGGGCGGAAGCTCGGACGTGAGCAAGTTCATCCCGATGGTCGAGAGGTACGCCAGGGACGTCAAGATCCTTCTGGTGCACTTCGGCGGCGGGGTGAGCGGGCACATCCGGCTCGTGCCCCGGTTCCTGGACTGGGTGGAACAGGGCTACCAGGTGTACACGGACACCACCTGGGCCATCGGCTTCGGGGTGCGCTGGCTGCTGGCCGAGATCGAGCGGCGCGGAGTCGGGGCGGACCGGGTGCTGTTCTCCTCGGATGAGCCGTGGAGCGACTTCTGGGGCGAGTACTACAAGATCGCGGGGCAGCCCATCAGCAGCGAGCTGCGAAATCGCATCATGTACCAGAACTTCGAGGCTCTCTACTATCAGAAGGGGCAGAAGGCGACATGAGCCAGCCCGCGGCCACCGGGCCGGGTGTGATGCCACCGGAGCTGCACTCGGTTCTCGCCGACCTTCAGAGCCTCGGCGTCCGCGTGGAGCCCGATGCCCTGACCGAGGCCCGGTCCGGCGGGGCCGGGCCCTCCGACGCGGGCATGATGTGGGTCGAGGGCATCCCCATTACCTTCCCGCACTCGAGCGGCTTCGTGGCCAGCAGCCCGTTCAGCATCCGGAGGGAAGCGGAAGGCTGGGGACTGTACCGGCAGTCCGAGCGCCTGGCGGCGGTGACTCTGCCGCCGAAGCCCCGGGCTTACGGGCTCGCCACCGCCGCCGGGGTCCCGTACTGGAAGATCGCGCTCCTGCACCTCGACTCGCTGGCCAGCACGGTCATTCAGACCTGCATCTACTGGGGTAACTCCGACCAGTGCCGGTTCTGCGGGATCGAGCTGTCACTGGACGCGGGGAAGACCATTCCGGTCAAGACACCGGAGCAGCTGGCCGAGGTCGCGGTGGCGGCGCGGGACCTGGACGGCGCGGTCGATGTCACGCTGACGACCGGCACGACCCGGGGCCCGGACCGGGGGGCTCTGTACGTGGCCCGCTGCGCCGAAGCGGTGAAAGAAGCCTCGGGCCTGCCCGTGCAGGCGCAATTCGAGCCTCCCGAGGACCTGTCGGTCCTGGACCGGGTGAAGGACCGCGGCGTCGACTCGGTTGGCATGCACGTCGAGTCCTTCGATCCGGCGGTCCTGTCCCGCGTGGCTCCGGCGAAGGCCCGCACCGGAATCGAGGGCTACTTCCGTGCCTGGGAGCACGCGGTGCAGCTGTTCGGGCCCGGACAGGTCTCCACCTACGTGATCCTCGGCATGGGCGAGGACCCGGAGGTGACGGCCCGCGGCTGCCAGCGGGCCATGGACATCGGCGTCTACCCGTTCATCGTGCCGTTGCGCCCGGTCCCCGGCAGCCTCATGGAAGACGTGCCGCCGCCGCCGGCCGATTACATGCGTCAGGTATACCGGCAGGCGGTGCCGTACCTGCGGCAGCGCGGCCTGGCCTCCTGGCACGTCAAGGCCGGGTGCGCCCGCTGCAACGCCTGCTCGGCGATGGCGGCGTTCGAGAAGCGAGCAGAGGGGGGGTAGCCAGATGGATCGCCGCGCCGTTCTCTCCCGCCCGCGGATGCAGTGCCGCCTGGCCGAAGCCGCGCGCGACCGCCGCGCGCACTTCGCGATCCGGCACGAGGTCTTCGTGACCGAGCAGAAGCTCTTCCGCGGCACCGATCGCGACGAGCACGACGGGGAGCCCGGTACCTGTCATGTCCTCGCCGAGTCCGGCGCCACCGCGGCCGGCGCCGTCCGCCTCTATCCCCTGGACGAGCCCGGCCTGTGGAGAGGCGACCGCCTGGCGGTCCGGCCCGAGTTCCGCAGCCAGGGCGTGGGAGCGCCGCTGGTGCGCTTTGCCGTCACGACCGCGGCCGAGCTCGGCGGCCGCTGCATGGTAGCCCACATCCAGCCCCAGAACATCTCGTTCTTCGAGCACCTGGGCTGGCACCAGGTCGGAGGCGAGGTCAGCTACGTCGGGCATCCGCATCTGCTCGTGGCCATCACGCTTCCGACTCGAGCCAGGAGGAACAGGAATGGATAACCGGACTGATCAACGCGACGATCCGGTCGGCGACATCGCCACGCTCGTCCTGCACCATCCTGGCCTGCGGGCAAAAGCAGGCCTGGGGCTCGTCACCGACGTCCTCGGCCCGACTGACTGGATCACCGGGCCCGGGGATGACGCGGCCGCGATCCGGCAGCCCGCCACCAACCGGGAGACGTTCCTGCTGGCCGCGGGCGAGGCCATGTTCCCGCCGTTCGTGCGGGCCGACCCGTTCGAGGCCGGGGTCGGTGCCGTGGTGGCGAACGTGAACGACATCGCGGCCATGGGGGGCCGGCCGGCCGGCATCATCGACACGATCGTCGCCCCGGAGCCGGTCGCGCGGCTGATCCTCGAAGGGCTGCGGTCGGCCGCGGAACGTT
>JBOHCO010001256.1:0-6244 GCA_050698895.1 Streptosporangiaceae bacterium | reverse complement strand
GGCCCGGCCGGTCTTCGGCTCCCGCCACCGGATGGCCAGCAGGCAGGCGGCCGAGACCGCGAACGACAGGGCATCGCTGCCCATGGCCAGCGCCGCGCCCGCCACCCCGACCAGCAGCGCGCCCAGGCCGGGCCCGGCGACCTGGGCCAGCGACTGGGTCGTGCTGAGCTTGCCGTTGCCGTCCATGAGCTGCTCCGGCGCGAGCAGCACGGGCAGGTAGCTGGTGTAGGCGACCAGGAAGAACACATCGAGGATGCTGGTGGCCAGGGCCACCACATACAGCTGGCCCAGCGACAGCAGGCCGGCCGCGTAGGCCAGCGGCACCGACCCGATCACGACGACCTGGGCCGCGTCGGAGGCCAGCATGAGCGTCCGCTTGGCCACCCGGTCGGCCACCACCCCGGCCGGCAGCGAGACCAGCAGGTAGGCGCTCGTGGCGGTGGCCGACAGCAGGCCGACCTGGAGCGTCGTGGCGTGCAGCAGCACGATGGCGACCAGCGGCAGCGCCAGTATGGTGACCTGCGAGCCCGCCTGGCTCACGGCCTGCCCGCCCCACAGCAGCAGGAAATCGCGGTCACGCCACAGCGTCGACCGGGCTGGCGGGGGCATAAGGCGGACACTAGTCGAGACGGTGGGTGAGCTACGAGCAGGAGCTGGCCGAGCCCGAGCAGGCCAAGGCGCTGGCCGGCCTGCTGGGCGACGCAGACGCCTGAGGGGACGGCCCTGGCGGGCGGCTAGGGCGCGTACCGGGCCAGTAGCGGCCCGACGACCTCGTCGGCCATGACGCCGCGCAGCCGCCGCTGGGTCGGCTCGAAGTCCCCGACCGGTGGCGGGTGCGGGTAGCGGCGCCGGGTCAGGTCCAGGTAGCAGCGCTGGTTCAGCTCGATCTGGACCGCGTCCACGCGCGGCTCGGAGGCGAAGCGCCGTACCGTCCAGCCGCCGGGGTAGCGGGTGTTGCGCAGCACGCTCAGCCCGCCCCCGGCCAGCGCCCCGGACAGCAGCGTCATCATCTCCGGCCGGGCGGTCACGCCGTGCCGGTCGCCCAGGATTACGTCGCCGTCCACCTCCTTGCCGAAGCTGTGCAAGTCCAGCAGCAGTACCCGCGGGAACCGCTCCAGCAGGCGCGCCAGGACGCCGTCCAGGGCCTGGTGGAACGGGGCGTGGGCCAGGCCGACCCGGTGGCGGATCTCGGCCGTGGTCAGCTCGCGCTGGTAGACGGCCCGGCCGCTGGGCATCTGCGCGGCCACCACCGTGGACCGGAAGCTGCCGTGCCCGGTGGCCGGGTCGCGGTTCGCGTCGGCCACGAACCGGCTGTACGTGGTGGTGATGGTGGTGACGCCCAGCTCGGGCAGGAACGCGTACAGCTCGGTGGTCAGCCAGTCCGACCACAGCACGTCGGGGCGGACGGCCAGGGGGCCAGCCAGCTCAGCCGGGTAATCCCGGCCGCCGTGCGGCAGGCAGGCCACGACAGGCGCGGGCGGCCCGGTCGGCTCCAGCACCGCCACGCCCCGCAACCCGGCCACACCGTCGATGCTAAGCCGTGACGCCGGGGGAGTCCGCTATGGCGCTGGATGTCCCGTTGCGTACCTTCTGCGGTACTCAACGGGACACCCGCGACCTCATCAGCCGAAGACCAGCCGACGACCAGCCGACGATCAGCCGACGATCAGCCGAAGTCGGCGGCCAGCTCGGCGAAGTTGGGCGTGCCCAGGCCGGTGCTGGCGTTGAACAGGCTGCCCTTGGTGCCGGAGTAATACAGGTTGTCGTTGCCCGTGCCGGTCTGGTCCAGCGGGGTGAACGGCGAGCTGCTCTGGGCCGCGAACCGGTAGATCGACGGGTTCCAGAACCCGACCCGGTGGCCCACCGCGGAGTCGATCACCGCCGTGGTCCCGGCCAGCTGCGGCGCCACGAAGCTGGTGCCGCCCCAGCCGATCTCCAGCGGGCTGCCCTGGAAGCCGGTGAAGTACTCCTCGTAGCCGGTGTACGGGTCGGCGTCGGCCGACAGGTCGGGCACCGCCCGGCCCGTTCCGGTGCCGGTGGTCACCGCGGGCTTGGCGGTGAAGTTCCACTTGGTCGGCAGGCTGACGCCGTCCTTCTTGACGAAGGTGGTCGGGGTCAGGTACTTCACCGCGCTGAACTTGTGCACGTTCAGCCAGTGCGTCTGGTAGAACGGCGTGCTCTCGACGGTGCTGAAGCCGCCGCCCCCGCCAGCGATGTTCTGCTCCACGAACGACTTCTCCGAGTCGGCGCCGAGCTTCTTCCAGGACGGCCACAGCCAGTCCCAGCCCCAGGCCCGCTCGCTGCCGATGACCGGGCTGACCCCGGTGGCCACCGGGATGGTACCGGGCAGCGTGGTGCCGCCGGCGTCCGTGGTGTAGGGGCTGGAGCCGGGCTCGTCCACCGACAGGTTGGTCGACGCCTGATCGGCGAAGGCGTCGTAGGCGCCGTCGTCACCGGCCGCGATGAACGAGCTCTGGCCCTGGGCGGCCAGCTCGGTGAAGATCTCGTTGAACGCCCGGGCGTAGGTCGCGGACTCCTTGTGCGCGGCCGCGCTGAAGTCGATGAACGTCTCCGAGTCGCCCCAGCTCGACGACACCGCGCCGGCCTGGTCCTGGCTGGCTGCCGTGGCGAACCCGTCGATGAACCCGCCGTCGGTGTTCGGGGCCTGGTAGACGTCGATGCTGGCGTCCGGGGCCAGCGCGCCGGACTGCTCGACGTCCAGGGTGGTCTCGCCCGAGCCCGCGTTCAGGCTGACCTTGCCCGCGCCGCCGTCCACGTTGTCCAGCTTGATCCGGTTCGCCTTGGCCTTGATCTTGAGCGTGGTGGACCAGAAGTGCGTGGCGTCCGAGGTCCGCATGCTGGCCAGCGTGACGATGCCGATGGTCTGGCCCTGACCCAGGTGGCCCGCCTGCTGCAGCGGGGTCAGGTGGTAGCGGCTGGCGTAGTCGGCCGGCGTCAGGTTGCCCTTCTGGGTGGCGGCCGGGCGGACGCCGTGCGGCAGCGCCGGGGTGTGCACGGCGTTGCTGATGGCGGCCGGGTAGCTGGTCAGGCCCAGGACCGACAGCACGAACTTGCCCAGGCCGGTCGGCAGCGTCGTGGGCTGAGCGGTCCCGGCGAACGTGGCCGCCGGGCGGCCCAGGTGGCCGTGGCTGGCCGGCACGGCGCTCAGCCTGAACTCGTTCTGGTGGACGCCCAGCGCCTTGTTGTAGTCGGCCACGGTGCCCGTGGTGGACACGTCCAGGTCGTCGGCCAGCACGTGGGTGGTGATGCCGAACTTCTTCAGGTACTTCACCAGCGCGGCGATGTTGGCGCTGGTCTGGCCGTAGGTCTTCGCGAACTGGCTCACGGTCAGGTAGTGGCTGAGCCCGCCGTCGGCCACCTGCGCCTGGAGCGGGCCCAGGTTCCGCGCGTTGAGGATGAAGGAGACCTGCTCCTTCTTGGCCGCCGCGGCCTGGCCGACCACCTGGGCGTGCTGCAGCGCCGCGGCGCCGATGCCCTGCGGTACGGCCACCCGGCCGGAGGCGGGCGAGCGCGTCGTGGTCGGGCGCGTGGCGGCGACCGCCGACCCCGCGCCGAGCAGGAGCAGCGCACCGGCAGTGCCGATGGCCACGAGGGCGGCGGGCTGGCGCCGGCCAGCCGTCGCGATTGACTTCAAGACGAATCCTCCCGGATTATGGCCGACCGCTGGCCCGGTTTTGGGCCAGCAGGTGGTGCCGGGCCCGCGTGGCGCACTGACTGCCGCGCATGCGTGATAGGCCGCGAAAATGCACATTAGCGAATTCACCGGACCCAGGCGCAAGACTCAATGAGTTACGCTTCGATCACTTTTAGTGATGACGGGTCACGGATTCAGCTATCGGCGAACACCAGGCCGGTCGCAAGCGCCCGTTGCCGGTCAGCCGAAACGAGTGGCCAGGGCCCGGAACATCCGGGGGGCGGCACCGTGCAGCCAGGCCGGGAACTTCATCCAGCCCGGCACGTAGACCACATCCCGGCCATGCTGGGCCGCCGAGACGATGGCCCGCGCGACCCGTTCGGCCGGGATCGGGGTCGGGGTCGTCCGGCCGTAGGGCCGGCCGCGCCGGTCGAAGAACGGCGTGTCGACCACGCCGGGCACCACCACCGAGACCCCCACGCCCCGGCCGTTCATCTCGTAGGACAGGCTCTCGGCGAAGCAGGCCAGCCCGGCCTTGGCCGCCGCGTAGACGGCCTCGTCGCGGCCGCCGGTGGCCCCGGCGATGGAGGACACGAACACCAGGTGGCCGGTGCCGTGCTTGGCCATGTCCGGCACCAGGAGCCGGGCCAGGTGAATCGGGGCCAGCAGGTTGACCGTGATCAGCTCGCTGGCCTTGGCCGCGGTCAGGTCCCCGATCTCCCCGGCCCAGCCGACGCCCGCGCTGCTGACCAGCAGGTCGACCCGGCCCGCCTCGGCCCTGGCCACGGCGGCCAGTTCCTCGGGCCCGTCGGGAGCGGCCAGGTCCACGCACAGCGGGATGGCACCGGACTGCCGGGCCACCTCACGCAGCCGGGGCAGGTTACGGCCTGCCACCAGCGGGCAGGCTCCCGCCTCCGCCAGGGCACGAGCCGTTGCCGCGCCGATGCCCGACGATCCTCCGGTGATGAGCGCGACAGCGCCGGCAAGCCGCATTGGGCTTCACTCTCGCGCACGCCGGCCCCCGCCGCAAGGACCCCTGACCAGCAGCGAGTTGCCCGGCCGTGAGCCTGTCAGCCGCGAGCCTGCGCGGGCACTGAGGTCCCGGCCCCCACCCCGGCCGCGGCCCAGCAGCGCACGATGTCGCGCATCGACAGCAGCCCGGCTACCTCGGTGCCGTCGATGACGACCAGATGCCGGAAGTTCCCGGCCATCATGGCCGCGGCGGCCTGGTCCAGGGTCCATTCCGGCGCGGCCAGCACGACGTGGTCGGTCCGGTGGGCGGCGACCAGCTCGGCGTCAGGATCCAGGCCCGCGCCAACGGCGTCCAGCACGTCGCGCTCGGTCAGGATCCCGATGCCGGCGTGCTCGGGGTCGGTCACGACGGCCGCTCCGACGCGGCGGGCCGACATCATCCGCGACGCCTCGCGCAGGGTGTGCGCCGGGCCGATGGTCAGGACGATCTGCGTCATCCCGTCCCGTACATTCATGCGGGGTCGCTCCTTTCGTGGCGGTAGCGTAGCTGGCGTCGCTGACAGCTTGTGCACTTGTGACAACGGATCTGTCCAGCATCCGACTTTGCCCGCCGCAGGGCAAGACCTCGGCGCGATCAGCTGTGCTGTCCGGGGGGGCCACCACCCGGATCCCCCAGCAAAGACCCTCAGGCGACCTCGCCGGCGCGCGGCGAGAGCAGCCGGAGCACCTGCTCGTGCAGGAGCCCGTTGCTGCAGACGGCGCTGCCGCCCGACGGGGTGGGCTTGCCGGTCAGGTCGGTGAACACCCCGCCCGCCTCCTCCACGATGACCTGGAGCGCGGCCAGGTCCCAGAGCTTGACGTCGGTCTCCGCGGAGACGTCGACCGCGCCCTCGGCGACCAGCACGTGGGACCAGAAGTCGCCGTAGGCACGGGATCGCCACGTGGACCGGACCAGGCCCAGGAAGTCGTCCAGCCGCCCCTCGTCCTGCCAGGTGGACAGGCCGGAGTAGGAGATCGACGCGTCGGCCAGGCTGGCCACCCGGGAGACCTGGCAGTTCGTGGCCTTGGTCAGGCTGCGCCCGGTCCAGGCCCGGCCGCCCCGGCCCGCCCACCAGCGGCGGCCCAGCGCCGGGGCGGTCACCACGCCCACGGTGACCTCGCCGTCGACCATCAGGCCGATCAGCGTGGCCCAGACCGGGACACCGCGGACAAAGTTCTTGGTCCCGTCGATGGGGTCGATCACCCAGCACCGCTGGCTGGAGCCGGTCTGCCCGAACTCCTCGCCCAGCATCGCGTCCCGCGGCCGGGCCCGGCGCAGCAGGTTGCGCAGCGCGTCCTCGGTGGCCAGGTCGGCGTCGGTGACCGGGGTCAGGTCCGGCTTGGCGTCGACCCGGAGGTCGAGCGCGCGGAACCGTCGCATGGTGATGTCGTCCGCGGCGTCGGCCAGCACGTGCGCGAACGGCAAGTCATCGCCAAAACCGCTCATCGCGCGAAACGGTACCGTCTTCCGGGCCTTCGTGGCCACGTCGGGCTCGGCCCGGCGTGGTCCTGGCCACTGCGGCGGGGCCCGGGCGGGACCCGGCCGCGGCCCGGCGGTTAGCCGGCGTTGGCCGGCTT
>JBOHCO010001255.1:0-1974 GCA_050698895.1 Streptosporangiaceae bacterium | reverse complement strand
CCACGGTGATGACCGCCAGCCCCCGGCTGCGCCGGGCCCGGGCCAGGATCCCCAGGGTCACCGCGACCGCCAGCAGCGCGAACGTGCCCTGCTGCCACAGCGCCCCCAGCCACGCCGTCGCGTTGTCGGCCAGGCTCAGCGCGGGCGTCCGCCACCCCGCCAGCGGCAGTCCGGCGGTCACCGCCACCAGCGCCGCACCGGCGGCCAGGTAGCCGCGCAGCAGGCCCGGCCGCCCCGCGGCCCGGTCCGGGCGCCGGTACCAGGCCGCGGTGGCCGCCACGGTGACCGCCAGCACGCCGGTCCAGTACCAGCCCAGCGGGAACCCGGCCGGGCCGACCGCGACGCCACCGCGCAGGTACAGCGCCCGCATCAGCGATTCCTGGCTGGTCTCCAGGAATATCCCCGTCGGCAGCCGCGGGGCGGCCAGGGCCGACAGCGGCAGCGCCGCCGCGGCCAGCACACCCGGGACCAGCAGGGCGAGCCACAGCCCGCCGCCGCGGACGGCAGCCAGGCCGGCCGGCGCGGCCGGCGGCCCGGATGGCCCGCCGCCGCCATGGCGCTCCGGCCCGTCCTCACCCACGTCGTCCTCCCCCTCGCCGGTGCGCGGCCACCGTACAGCACCCCGGTGCCGGGCTCATCCACCGGACGCGACCAGGACACCGGCCAGCCCCAGCCGCCGAGTAACACTGCGGCCGAGTAGCCCGAGGGGTCGGCTGCCGGGGGCATCCCGTTCTGCCGGTCGTAGTACAACCGGATGCGCGCCATGACCGCAGGGTCACTGATGCCGGTCTTCTGCTGCACGATGCCGAAAGCGGACGCGTACAAGCGGGTGAGCAGGTCATCGACGATCTGGCCGGCCGTCGGGATCCCGGCGGCAGTGCTGGTCCCGGCACCGGCAAGCCGCGCGAGCCGCTCCCTGTGAACGGACCAGGCGGGCGGAATTCTGAAGGTCAGCATGCTGCACACGCACACGGTGCCTTATCGCGCGGGGGCCGAGGGCCGTAGCCTGGCTTCCGCGCGGGGGAGCACCGGCCTGGCGGCGGCCCCCGGGCGCCGGCGTCGCTGACCGTGATCCAATCGGCTAGGTGCCGGCGGCTGAAGCAGCAGCCGGCGGGCGCCTTGGCGAGCGGCCGCGCCTCGGTATCCCCGCTCCGGGCGGCTGCGGCGCGCACGACCGGGGCGTGGCAGGCCTGTCGGCGTTCAGCCACGCCAGCGCCTCAGCGTCCGGTGCCGCCGTGACGCAGGCCGGCCCCGATACGGCGATGTTCTAGTCTCGATCCTGTGCTGAGCTACCAGGAACTGGCCCAGGCGCAGTCCGATGCCGCCACCGAGCTGGTCTACTCCGGCATGCCCGCGGAAATCTCCCGGGAGCTGGACGATGAGCATCCGGTGATCCCGCTGGCCGTCGATGTCTGTGATGACGTCGCCGTGACCGCGGTGCTGTCATGGACAGACCAGAACCACGGACGCGAGCCGGGCCTGTGGCTGCAGCAGTTCCGGCGCCGCGACGGCTACTGGGATCGCGGCGGCGAGCAGAGCACCGTGCTAGCGGCCTATCCCCTGGCCGGGCGGCTTCCCGCCCCGCCCGGCAGCCCGCTGATGTTCCTGCTCGGCGGCCCGAGTCCGGAACCGGGCCGCGGTCCGGGCGAGCGGCCCTGGCGGTGGGCGGCCCTGTACGTCACCGCCGCCGTCGCGCGGGTGCGCATCGGCCGCCGTGAGGTGCCGGTCCCGTTCCACGGCTACCTGCCCGTCGCCATGACCAGCCCGCGGGGGAACCCGGTGACCGCGCTGGGCAGTGACGGGAACAGGCTGGAGGCCCTGGACCTGCGCCGCGGTGCCACCGCCATGTACCGCGAGCAGCGCCAGCGCAGCCCCGGCGGCTGGCCGCACCGAGCGCGGCGGCCGTAACCCGGGCCGGCACACGGGGCTCGTGATGTCATGACCGCGTCCGGGCGGACAAAGTCAGCCGTGGTC
>JBOHCO010001254.1:0-6864 GCA_050698895.1 Streptosporangiaceae bacterium | reverse complement strand
CGGGCGGCGGTCACGCCGTCGACGGGCCGGTGGTCGACGGACAACGTGACCGTCATGACCCGGCGGACCTGGACCTTGCCCTTGCGGACGACCGGCGCCTCGCGGGCCGCGCCGACGGCCAGGATCGACGACTGCGGCGGGTTGATGATCGCCGCGAACTCCTCGGTCCCGAACATCCCGAGGTTGGTGACGGTTGCCACGCCGCCCTGCAGGTCCTGCTGCCGCAGCCGCCCGGTCCTGGCCCGTTCGGCCTGCTCCTTAACCTGGGCCGCGATGGCGGTCACCGACAGCCGGTCGGCACCCCGGATCACCGGGGTGACCAGCCCTTCGTCGGTGGCGATGGCTACGGACAGGTCCACGGCCGAGAAGTGCCGTACGGCGTCCGGAGTCCAGATGACGTTCATGGCCGGCACCCGTGTGTGGGCGTGCGCGGCCGCCTTGATCACCAGGTCGTTCAGCGTGATCTTGACCGGGCTGGAGGCATTCAGCCACTCGCGCAGCCGGCAGAGCCGCTCCACGTCCGCGGTGCCCCGCAGGTAGAAGTGCGGCGCGGTCTGCTTGCTCTCGGTCAGCCGGGCCGCGATGGCCCGGCGCAGCCGCGAGTGCGGGACGTCGCGCATGTCTGCGCTGGCCCCGGCGACCACCGGGGCCGGCGGGGCGGCGACAGAGGCCGGCGGAGCTGGCGGGGCGGGGACAGAGGCTGGCCGAGCGGCCGGAGCCGTGTCGGCGGCGCTCACGGCCGCCGGCGCGGACACGGCCGGGGCCTGATCCGCCGCCTGACTGGCTGTTGCAGCCTCACTGGCCGGCGCGCCCTGACCGGCCACCGCCCCCCGGCTGGCCACCGCGCCCCGGCTGGCCACCGCCGCCTCCACGTCACGCCGGATGATCCGGCCGTTGGGCCCGGTCCCTGTGATGCTGTCGATCGGCACGCCTGCGTCCCTGGCCAGCCGCCGGGCGATGGGGCTGGCGAAGATCCGGCCGTGCTCCCGGCCCGAGGCTGCGGCCGGGGTCGCGGCCTCGGCGCTGGCCGCGCTGCCACCCGCGCTGGCTCCGCTAGCCTCGGCGCTGGCACCGCTGGCACCGCTGGCCCCGCTGGCACCGCTGGCACCGGCACCCGAGCCCGCGGCCGACCCGCCGGCCGGGCCGTCGGCCAGGCCGCCAGCCAGGCCGAGCTCCGCCGCCGCCTGGTCGGCCGATTCCCCCGGCGCGCCGGTCACCGCGAGCGGCGTGCCCACCGTGACCTGGGCGCCGGCGTCGACCAGCTGCCGCAGCAGCACCCCGGCCGTCTCCGCCTCGACCTCGAACGAGGCCTTGGCCGTCTCCACCGTGGCCACCACGTCGCGGGCCGAGAACGAGCCGCCCTCGGGGATCAGCCACTCCGTCAGCACGGCCTCGTTCTCCCCGGCCACCACCGCCGACATCCGCAGCAGGTCAGCCATGACGACCGCTCACCATCGCCGACATCACCGCGGCTACCTCCTCGGTCCTGGCGATCGCCGCGCGCTCCAGCACCTTGCTGATGCTGGGCGACGCCTCGCCCCCGGTCACCCGGCCGACGGGCTGGTCCAGCCAGTCGAAGTAGCGGCGCTGTATCTCGTCGGCCAGCCAGCCGCCGTAAGAGGTGCCCCTGGGCCCCTGCTCGGCGATCAGCACGTTGTTGGTCTTGCGGATGCTCTCGCCGATGGTGTCCCAGTCGATGCTGGCCCGGTCCAGCCAGCGCAGGTCGATGACCTCGGCGTCCACGTCGCCCAGCTCATCCACCGCGGCCAGCACGTAGTTGGTCATGGCCAGGTAGCTGATGACCGTCAGCGCCGAGCCGCTGCGGCGCACCGCCGCCTTGCCCACCGGGATGCAGTAGTCGAGATCGTCGACCGGGCCCTCGCCCGTGGACCCGTACAGGTCGACGTGCTCCAGGACCACCACCGGATCCTCGCAGCGCAGCGCGCTGTTCATCAGCCCCACGTAGTCGAACGGCGTGGACGGGGCCACGATCCGCCAGCCCGGCGAGGTGGCGATGATGCCCGCGGGGTCTATGGAGTGCTGCGAGCCGTACCCGGTGCCCATGGCGACCTTGCTCCGCAGCACCAGCGGCACGTTGTCGTTGCCGCCGAACATGTGCCGCGCCTTGCCGATCTGGTTGAACAGCTGATCCGCGGCCACCCACATGAAGTCCGCGTACATCAGCTCCACCACCGGCCGGTAGCGGCCGTCCAGCGCCATCCCCCCGGCCAGCCCGCAGAAGCTGTTCTCGCTGATCGGGGTGCCCAGGATCCGGTCGGGGAACTTGTCCTTCAGCCCGCGCGTGGCGCCGTTGGTGCCGCCATTCAGGCGGTGCACGTCCTCGCCCAGGACGACGATCGCGTCGTCGGTCTCCATCCGGCGGGTCATCACCGCGGCCACGCTGTCGATGAACTTCACCGGCTCGAGCGGGCCCGTGAAGGTGTCCCGGTCGGCGAATCGCGCGGTGGCGAACTCGCCCAGGTCGCCGCGCACGCCGACGTCGACAAACTTGGGGTCCGGCCACTCGGTCACCTTGATCCGCCGGGTGCCCGGCTCGCCGGGCACCGGCTCGAGCAGCACCTGGTTCAGCTCGTTCATCAGGTCCCCGGCCCGCTGCCGGGCCGCCTCGACCTCGCCCGCGTCCAGGATCTTGCGCCGCACCAGCTGAGCCGCGGCCTGCAGCAGCGGATCACGCTCCCGCCAGGCCTGCTCCTCGTCCCTGGTCCGGTACCGGAACGCGCTGCCCGGCAGGGGGCCGTTCTGGTGGAAGAAGCGGTACACCTCAGCCTCGACCACCGCCGGGCCCTGACCCGTCCGCAGGCGGGCCAGCGCGGCCTGCATGGCCAGGTACACGGCCAGCGGGTTCATGCCGTCGACCCACCAGCTCGCGATGCCGAAGCCCGGACCGCGCGCGGACAGCCGGGGCTCGCCCGTGGCCTCCTGCACCGTGGTGGACACGGCGTACTGGTTGTTCTCGATGAAGAAGCACAGCGGCAGCCGCCAGGCCGCGGCCAGGTTGAAGGTCTCCAGCGTGGAGCCGATGTTGGCCGCCCCGTCGCCGAAGTAGGTCACCGCCACCGCGTCGGTGCCCGCCTGCTTGTGCGCCCAGGCCGAGCCCGCGGCCAGCGGCACCCCGCCGCCCACGATCGCGTTGGTGCCGATGGCGCCCGCCTCGCGCCACTGGAGGTGCATCGACCCGCCCCGGCCGTGGCTGAAGCCGCGGTCCAGGCCGCAGATCTCGGCCAGGCTGCGCAGCAGCAGGTCGCGGACCTCCTCGGGATAGGGCCGGGCCGGGTCCAGGCCGCCGGGCGCCACGTGGTTCAGCGTCTTGGCCAGGAACTGGTGATGGCCGCGATGCGAGCCGTTGACCGTGTCGGCGCCGGTCAGGGCCAGGGCCGAGCCGACCGCGCCGCCCTCCTGCCCGATGCTGGAGTGCGCCGGCCCGTGGATCAGCCCGGCCCCGGCGAGCTCCAGCACGTTCTCCTCGAACGCGCGGATCAGGGCCAGCTGGCTGAACATCGTGACCAGCAGCGCGGGCTCCGCGGCATCCCAGTCGTCGTCGGTGACGGTCAGCTGGACCCACGGGGCCGATGCCTCAAGCGGCTGCTGCTCGGACATGCAACTCCATCCATACTCAATGTTGGATCCCAGAATCAAGATTTAGCCTACCAAGCAGGCCATGACTGGGCCAGAGTGACTAACATTGGATCCATCATCGTGTTCATGCGGAGGTGTTCATGGGGCTTCCCGGGCTGACCGGCGTGGATCACATCGGCTTCACCGTGCCCGATCTCGACCAGGCGCACCACTTCCTGACCGAGGTGCTGGGCTGCGAGTACATGTACACGCTCGGCCCGTACCGGCACGACGACACCGACTGGATGCGCGAGCACCTCAACGTGGACCCGCGCGCGGTCATGCAGGAACTGCACTTCTACCGCTGCGGCGGGCGGGCCATATTCGAGGTCTTCCAGTACGCCGCCCCGGATCAGCGGCGCGAGCAGCCCCGCAACAGCGACTACGGCGGCCACCACGTCGCCTTCTACGTCGACGACCTCGACGCGGCCGTGACCTACCTGCGCGGCCAGGGCGTCCGGCTCCTGGGCGAGCCCACGGCCAGCAGCGGCCCCAGCCTCGGCCAGCGGTGGGTCTACTTCCTGGCTCCCTGGGGCATGCAGTTCGAGCTCGTCTCCTACCCCGACGGCAAGGCGTTCGACCGCCAGGGATACCGGCCCCCGGCACAATGACCACGGTGACGTCACCCGAAGCCGCCAGCGAGCGCATCGCCGCTTACCTGCGGGACGCCATCCTGAACGGCGAGATCGCGCCCGGCGAGTGGATCCGGCAGGCCGAGCTGGCCGACCGGCTGGGCGCCAGCCGCCTGCCGGTGCGCGAGGCGCTGCGCATGCTCCAGGCCGAGGGACTCACCGACCACGAGGCCAACCGCGGCTCGCGGGTGCCCAAGCTGGGCATGCACGAGGTGGAGGTCATCTACCAGATGCGGGAGCGGCTGGAGCCGCTGGCGCTGGCCGAGAGCATCCCGCACCTGACCCCCGACCAGCTGGCCCAGCTCGCCGAGCTGCAGGACCGCATCGAGGCCGGGCTGGGCGACGTGCGGCAGTTCGTCCTGCTGGACCGCGAGTTCCACCTGCTGACCTACGCCGGGTGCGCGATCAGCCAGCTGCACGGGTCCATCGTGCGGATGTGGAACACCACCCAGCACTACCGGCGGGCCTTCGTCACGCTGACCGGGCCCAGCCGCCAGTGGGTGATCACCGCCGAGCACCGGCTGCTGCTGGACGCGATCACCCGCCAGGACAGCGTGGACGCCGAGCGCTACCTGAGCGGCCACATCCGCCGCACGCGCATCGAGCTGACCCGCCACCCCGAGGTCTTCCGCTAGCCGCGCACCCGCGTGATCCCGCCCGCCTCGGTCAGTGCCCGGCCGGATCCCGGGTTCTGGTCCGGCCGCAATGCCCGGGCCCGTGATCCCGGAAGTCCGTCAGCACATAGCGCTGGCGGATTTCCGGGATCATGAAACCCACCGGGCCCTCGGCTCTAGGTGCGGTAGGGGTTGGCGATGAAGAGGTCCCGGGCCGGGAACAGGGTCAGGATCCGCGGGCCGTCCGGGGTGACCACGACCTCCTCCTCGATCCGGGCCGCCGAGAACCCGTCGCTGGCCGGGCAGTAGGTCTCCAGCGCGAACACCATGCCCGCCTGGATCTCGATCGGCTCGCGCATGCTGTTCAGGCGGGAGATGATCGGCCGCTCATGCAGGCCCAGGCCCAGGCCGTGGCCGAACTGGAGCCCGAAGGCGTCCATCTCGCTGGCGAACCCGAAGTCGGTCGCCTTCGGCCACACCGAGGCGATCTCGTCGGTGCCCACGCCCGGCTTCACGCGGGCGATCGCGGCGTCCATCCACTCCCTGGCCTTGGTGTAGGCATCTCGCTGGCTGGACGTGGCACTGCCCACGCTGAACGTCCGGTAGTAGCAGGTCCGGTAGCCGTTGAACGAGTGGATGATGTCGAAGAACGCCTGGTCTCCCGGCCGGATGATGCGGTCGGAGAAGTTGTGGGGATGCGGGTTGCACCGCTCGCCGCTGACCGCGTTGACCGCCTCGACCTGATCGGAGCCCTCCGAGTAGAGGATCTGGTTGGCCAGCGCGACCAGCTGGTTCTCGCGCACGCCCGGCTTGAGCGCGGCCGCGATCTCCTGGTAGACGCCGTCCACCATGGCCGCAGCCTGGTTCAGCAGCATGATCTCGTCGGCTGACTTGATCTGCCGCGCGTCCAGCATGAGCTGCTGGGCGTCGACCACCCGGAGCCCCTGGCGCTGCATCTCGAACAGGAACGGCGGCTCGACGATGTCCACGCCCACCGGCGCGTCCGCCACGCCCGCGTCCTCCAGCAGGCCCTTGATCTGGCGCACCGCGTCTTCCATCAGCCCGGCCGACGGGGCGATGGCCCCGCGCAGGCCCAGCATTCCGGCGTGGCAGTTGGCCGGGTCCAGCCACGGCGCGTAGAGCCGGTGGTGCTTGGCCGCCGACCCGAAGTCCCAGAGCATCGGCTCGCCGCCGTCCCGGGTGAGCAGCGCGTACCGGCTCATCTTGTCGCCGAGCGCACCGCCGATCCAGGTCTGGGTGGTGTAGCGGATGTTGTAGAAGTCGAACAGCAGGAACGCGCCGCACTCACTGCCGTCCAGCGCGGCCCTGGCCCGGCCGAGGCGGTAGGAGCGAAGGCGGCCGAAATCGACTCGCTGCTCGAAGTCCACGCCCATGTGCCCCGGCGCGGCCAGCGGGCCGGCACTCGTCGTCATGGTTGCTGCTCCTCTCCCGGCTGCCTGGCTGCAACCGATTGCATGATGACCCACCAGCTCCGGCCAGTCAACACACCCTGGACCCGCGCCCTGGCCTAGGCCCTCCGTGACCGGCCCAGGGCCAGGCCCGCCCCGGCGAGCATGACCGCCGCCGCGGCCAGGGAGAGCCAGTAGCTGGACCCATAGTCGTGGAATCCGGGTGATGTCCCCTTCATCGGGAGGTAGAGCGTGTAGCCGACCACGCCGAGCGCGCCCAGCGCCGCGCCGATGATGGCCAGCCGCCGGCCCAGGCTGAGGGCCAGGAACACGCCGACCACCGCGACCAGGGCGATGAGGATCCAGAAGTCCGCCGCGACCAGCGGGGACGCCGGGTCGTGGTGGGTGGCCTGCCACAGGCTCTTCCAGCCGGTCCCGTTGTCGGTGTAGCGGGTGACCAGCGTCACCGCGACCAGGAACAGCAGCGCCCCGGCCAGCACCAGCACCCGGCCGACGCCCGGCCGCGCCGATGACCGGGCACCGCCGCGGGCCGACGGCGGACCGCCATCCGCC
>JBOHCO010001253.1:0-6115 GCA_050698895.1 Streptosporangiaceae bacterium | reverse complement strand
CGTAGCACAACCCGGCCGGGAGCCGCACCGCGAGCTCGCCCCGGCCGGCCTTGGCCAGCAGCCCGCCGCGCATCCGGGCCTGCAGGTAATGCAACTCGAATTCGCTGATCTGCCCTTTCATGCCCAGCAGCAGCCGGTCGTTGGGGTCAGCCGGGTCATACAGCCCGTCCTCGTCGCAGATCAGCGTGCCGTTGAGCGCGCAGATCTTGATCAGCTGCTGCCAGTCGGCGTTGTCGCGGGCCAGCCGGGAGCATTCCAGGCCGGGCACGATCCCCGCGCGGCCCAGCGACACCTCGGCGACCAGATGCTGGAACCCGGCCCGGTCCGCGGCCGAGGCGCCGGACGAGCCCTGGTCGACGTCGATGACGTGGACCTGAGCGGACTGCCAGCCCAGCGCGACCGCACGGCCCTTGAGGTCATACTGGCGGCGCCCGGACTCGGTGTTGTGGATGACCTGGTACATCGTGGACTGCCGGATATACAGGTAGGCGTCCCGGCGCAGGCGGCTGCTGGTGACCTTTCCGTTGTCGCTGCTCATCGTGTTCTCCTGTGTGTGGGGGTTACTGCTCATCCGGCGGCCAGGGCCGCCAGCGTCATGTCCGCCAGGACAGCCACGGCAGGGACGGCCGGCGGCGCCTGCGTGCCCGGCCCGGGCACGGCAGCCGGGACGGCGGGCAGGCTGGCACGAACCCGCAGCCAGCCCGCGACACCGCGGGCGCGGATCACCGCCGTCCCCGCGCCGCCCCGCCCGGCCAGCGCCGCGGACCGGGCCAGCTCGTAGTCCCGTTCCGCGCCCGGCACCGGGCCAGCCCGGCCGGGATCAGCCGCCGCTTTTGGAGCGGGCCAGGACCCGCTGCACCGAGCGGGGATGGACCCGGATCCCGAACTGCTGCTCCACCACGCCGGCCAGGTCTGCCGCGCTCAGTCCCGGGTCGGCGGCCTTCCGCTCGCGGATCCACGCGATGACCCCGGCGGTCAGCTTGTGACCGCCCTTCGGGCCCGGACGGCCCGGGACCAGGCCGGCCAGCCCGCCGGCGTCCAGTGCCGCGGCGGCCTGGTAGAACGACTGCCGCGACAGCCCGAACTCCGCGGCCGACGCGGTCACGCTCGCCTCGCCGGCCCGGTTCTTGCGGACCATCTCGTACTTGACCTGCGCCATGTCGCGGGCATCGAAGAACCCGCCGCCCGCGAACCGCTCGTCGCTGACCTCCTGCGGGCGCGGGTTCAGCGTCCGGGACTCACGCAACGCGGCCTCCTTGCGATCCGGCTGCCGCGCGCTGTTCCGCTTGCCGCCCTCTGGCATCCCGTCATCTCCCCCCGCGCGACCCGTGATGTCAGGAAGATTCTGACGCTATATCTCGTTTCGAGATGCGCGGCACGCCGGCAAGAGGGCGAGAGAACTGCGAATACTCCACATTGCTGACCAGAATGCCCGCCAGCGGTCCATGCCGCCCCGAGAGCCAGCGTCATAATCTCGCTGACATTCATGACAGAATCTCCCTGACACCGGAGCCGGTCTCGCCCAGACCGGACTTCAGCCGCCCGGCCAGTTCCGCCGCCGCCAGAAGATCCGCCGTCCGGAACGGCACACGCCCCCCGGCCACGACCACGAACGGATCCGGCGCCACCGCATCCGTCCACGCCGCAGGCAGCGAAACCACGCCGCCGCCCGGCACCCGGAAGAACACCCGGTCCACATCCCAGGTCTTCCGCCGCTGCACGAACTCGAACTCCCGGCCGCGCCACGGATGGAACGGGTGAACCACCCGGACCCGCGATACGGCCGCTTCACCGTCATGAAGAGGCGCACTCGACGGTGCGCTCGAACGCCCTGGTCGAGTCCGTGAACACCAAGATCAGGGTGATCACCCGGATGGCCTTCGGGTTCCGCAACCCCGCCGCACTCATCGCCCTGGCCATGCTCGCACTCGGCGGCCTCCGGCCCGCACTACCCGGAAGATGACCACTCAGCTACCCACAGATACGGCAGGAGGGCCTCAATAAGGCCATACCTCCGAACCACGGGCAGATCTGAGATGACTGTTACTGATCAGGACACCGCGCTGACGCGGGGCGCCACCCCCCGGACTCCCCGGCAGGAAACCACCGACCTCACCGCGACCGACTTCCGCCACGCCATCGGCCACTTCGCCACCGGGGTCACCGTGGTGACCTCCGTCGGGCCCGACGGCGAGCCCGTGGGCACCACGGCCAACGCCGTCAGCTCGCTGTCCCTGGACCCGCCGCTGATCCTGGTCTGCTTTGACCGGGCTAGCGTCACGCTGGACGCGATCGCGGCCCACGGCGCCTTCGCGGTCAACGTGCTCGGCGCCCGCCAGCAGCACCTGTCGGCCCACTTCGCCCGGCGCGGCCTGGCCGCGGCCTGGGACGGCGTGCGGCACCGGCCCGGCCCGACGGGCAGCCCCCGGCTGGACGGTGTGCTGGCCTCGCTGGAGTGCACCGTCGAGCACCGGCTCGAGGGCGGCGACCATGAGATCGTGGTCGGCCGGGTACACGAGGTGGAGACCGGCGGCGCCGACGTCGCCCCGCTGCTGTTCTGGCGCGGCTCCTACGCCTCGCTTGAGGTCGCCTAGTCCCTCGTCGCCTAGTCCCTCGTCGCTAGCCTCCTGGAGGAAGTGTTCGTGACCAGCTTGCAGATCGTCACCGTCGTCGGGAACCCGCGCCCCGACTCGCGCACCCATAGCCTGGCCGCCACCCTGGCCGCGGAACTGGCCCGGACCTGGCCCGGGGCCGGGGTCAGCGACGTGGACCTGGCCGTGCTCGGCCCCCGGGTGCTTGACCAGGCCGACGAGGCCGCGGCCGCCGCCGTCAAGGAAGTGCTCGCCGCCGACGTGCTGGTCATCGCCAGCCCGACCTACAAGGCCACCTACTCCGGCCTGCTCAAGGCGTTCCTGGACCGGCTCGGGACCGGGAGCCTGGCCGGCAAGACCGCGGTCCCGATCCTGCTCGGCGGCGCGCCCAACCACCTGCTCGCCGTGGACGTGCACTTCACACCCCTATTGCTGGAACTAGGGGCCTCGGTGCCGGCCCGCGGCCTGTTCGTGCTGGAGTCGGAGGTGCCGGACTTCGGCACCTTCGCGGCCCAGTGGGCGGCGTCATACGGACCCGCGCTCGCGGCGGGCGTCGCGCCTGCGGCGAGCTGACCCCCGCCCGGCGCGCCGGCGGTAGGCTGTGCCGGATCGAGCGGGCGCCGCCGCGGCCGGTGTGGTCGGCGGATGGCGGGTGCCGCCAGCCGGCGAGGAGGGATAAGGCTATGGGCAGGCCGCTGCTGGGCTCGCAGGCGCTGTCGAGCAGCCTGTTCGCCGACGCGTCCAACTTCGAGCAGCGCTTCGTCGAGAGCTACGACCAGGTCAAGACGATCGTCAGCGCGCTCAAGACCCTGCGGATGCGGGTGGTGCTGACCAGCGGCTCGTTCGACATCATCCACGAGGGCCACTCCATGTACCTGGAGGCGGCCCGCGGCTTCGGCGACTTCCTGATCGTCGGCCTGGACAGCGACGACAAGATCCAGGCCCGCAAAGGCCCCGACCGCCCGGCCGTGCCCCAGATGGAGCGGCTGCGCATGGTGACCCACCAGCGCGGGGTGGGCCTGGTGACGCTCAAGGGCGTGCAGCATCCCCGCTGGGCGCTGATCAAGGCCGTCGAGCCCGACGTCCTGGTCGCCACCGCCGACACCTACACCCCGGCCGAGATCGCCGAGCTGGAGGCCCGTTACTGCGGGCGCGTCGAGGTCCTGGAGCGGATGGCCACGGTCAGTACCTCGGCCCGGCTGCGCCGGATCCAGCTCGGCATCCCCGAGCCGGACGCCGAGCCCGGGGCCTCTGATGCTGAGGCCGACGAGGCCGAGGCCGCCCAGCCGGGCAGCGGAGACGAGCTGGCCCGGGCCGGCCGTCCGGGAAAGTGAAGCAGCTTCTCCTTTACCTGCCCGTCATCCATCACGGCTACCAGGCCCTGCTCGACCGGCACGCCGACGCCGGCGTGCTGCTGCTCGGTCCCGGCTTCCGGGCCGAGTTCCCCAGCCTGGGCAAGGACATCCGGGCCCTGCCGGCCGACGAGGCCGCGCGGTACCTGCGCGCCGTCCGGCCCGGCCGCGAGGTTCGCGTCGTGGAGCCCGCCGACCTGCCCGCCGCCGTCACCGGTGACCCGCTCGTGCTGCCCGACGAGGGGATCATGCGCGCCCTGGCCGCCGGGCACGAACTCGGCCGCGGCCGCACCCTGGTCTTCGAGCCCACCTTCCTGCGCTGGGACCGGGAGTGGAGCCAGGCCCAGCGCCCGGCCCGCTTCGATGGCCAGATCGCGGCCGGCGACCTGCCGCGCGGCCTGATCGCCCGGGCCCAGCAGCTGGCCGGCCGCAGCTCGGACTGGTGGCGGCAGGTGGGCGCGATCGCGGTGCGCGGCCCGGACCTGCTCGGCTGCGCGTGGAACCGTCATCACCCGACCGAGTACTCGCCCTACGTCGACGGCGACCCGCGGGACAGCTTCAGCCGCGGGGTCCGGGCCGACCTGAGCACCGCCATCCACGCCGAGGCGGCCATCGTGGCCGCCGCGGCACGGGACGGCGTCTCGCTGCGCGGCGCCGACCTGTACGTGACCACGTTCCCCTGCCCGGCCTGCGCCCGGCTGATCGCCGAGGCCGGCGTGGCCCGGTGCTTCTTCGCGGGCCCGTACTCGCTGCTTGACGGCGAGGACGTGCTGCGCGCCGCGGGCGTGGAGTTGTTCTGGGTCGACACCACGTCCTGACCAGGGCGGACTGTCACCAGGTCTCGTAGCTGACGGAGTTGCCGTTGGCCGGGCTGAGCGGATGGAGCCGGCCATGGCCGATCCAGCCGTTGAGCCAGTGCGTACTGCCCACGCCGCCATCGCGGATGACGTAGCGGCCGGTCGGGTCGATGCTGAAGAACCGCTCGAAGACGCCCTCGAACTGAGTGCCGCTCCGTACGCGGTAGAGCACGGACGGAGGTCCGCCGGCGAGCGGGATCCGGGCCAGCCACTGAGTGCACGTTCCCTTGCGCGGGCACTTGTTCAGGAAGGCGGTCAGCGCCGACCCGCTGGGAGTGATGAAGGCATCGACCAGGCCAGTCCCGCGCGGTCTGAGCATGGACGGCTTGAGGAGCACCCGGCCTGCGTTGAGCGAGCCACCGCGGGATGCCGCGGAGTATGCCCGTACCTGCTGCTGGTCGGACGAGCCGGCGCAGTCGCTCTGGTAGCGGCCACGGTGGCAGCGCGACTCCAGCAGGACGAGCTCGTTGCCGTTCTGGGTGAAGGACATGTCCGGGGCGTTGGCGAATTCGACCTGGTGGGGACTGTAGGGCCCGGACTGCCAGAGTGCCCGGTGGCCGGTGCGGGTGCTGATCACGAAGATTCCGACCGGGATGCTGTTGGTGTAGAGCTGGCCCGATGGATTGGGGCGCAGGACCTCGGTGGCGACCTCGGAACCATCCGGGGAGGCCGCGATGCTGTCGGCCAGCTCGCCCTTGAAGACCCCGCCAGGCACCGGAGCGTACCCCGTGGCCTGGCCGGAGCCGGTGACCCGGAACCGGTAGATGACCGACTTGGATCGCGTGCCCGACCCTTCGGTGACGCAGATCATGAAGAAGGTCTGACGGCCCGCGACGGCGAACGTGTTTCCGCAGTGCGCGTTCGGCAGCGGGTCGCGGATCGTGCCGGTCACCCGGCCGGTGGCCGTATCCCGGACAACCGGGTTGGGGGTGGCGCCCGAGGCGACGTAGTAGCGCGGCGGGGCGGCCGGCTGGCGCGGGCCGGCGGGCTGAGTCGTCCCGATCTTGATCGCCCCGGCGGCGAAGGCCGCGCCCAGCGAGCTGACCAGGACCACGGCCAGGCCCGCGCTGAGCGCCTGCGTGGCTCGGCGCCGGACCACGCGGCGGCGCACCGCCGCGACGGTCACCCGGCGGGGCGGCTCGCCCACCACCCCGTCGAGCAGGTCGTGGATGTCCCGTTCCATTCCGTTCATCGGTTCTCCCGTTCCAGCAGCCCGGCCAGGCTCTGGTCGGCGCGCAGCCGCTCCAGGGCCTGCGACATGGTGCTCTTGACTGTCCCCACGGCACAGCCGAGGACCTCCGCGGTCTGCGCCTCA
>JBOHCO010001252.1:0-5676 GCA_050698895.1 Streptosporangiaceae bacterium | reverse complement strand
CCACTCCCGGACGCCGGGCCAGCCGGGCCAGCCGGGCCAGCCGGGCCGGCCGAAGCAGCGGGCCGTCAGCGGCAGGCGGGCGGCCGTGACCGCCGCCGCCACCGCCCCCGACACCGAGAGCTGGCGGGACCGCCCGGCCGCCCAGCAGCCGGAGTGGCCCGACCCGGCCGCGCTGGACGCCGTCACCGCGGAGCTGGCCGGGCTGCCCCCGCTGGTCTTCGCCGGCGAGTGCGACCAGCTCCGCGACCGCCTGGCCGCCGTGGCCCGCGGCGAGGCGTTCCTGCTCCAGGGCGGCGACTGCGCCGAGACCTTCTCCGGGGCGACTGCCGAGGACGTGCGGGCCAAGCTCCAGACCATCCTGCAGATGGCCGTCGTGCTGACTTACGGGGCCAGCGTGCCGGTGGTCAAGATCGGCCGGATGGCCGGCCAGTTCGCCAAGCCCCGGTCACGGTCGACCGAGACCCGCGGCGACCGCGAGCTGCCCGCCTACCGCGGCGACGCGGTCAACGGCCTGGACTTCACCGCCGAGGCCCGCACGCCGGACCCCGGCCGCCTGCTGCGGGCCTACCACTGCGCCGCGGTGACCCTGAACCAGTGCCGCGCCTTCACCACCGGCGGCTACGCCGACCTGCATCAGGTCCACGCCTGGAACCAGGACTTCGTCCGGGCCAGCCCGTCGGGGCAGCGCTACGAGCGGCTGGCCGGGGAGATCGACCGGGCGCTGGCGTTCATGCGCGCGTGCGGCACCGATCCCGATGAGCTGCGGACGGTAGAGCTGTACTCCAGCCACGAGGCCCTGCTGCTGCCCTACGAGCAGGCCCTGACCCGGACCGACCCGCGCACCCGGGCGCCCTACGACCTGTCCGCGCACTTCCTGTGGATCGGCGAGCGGACCCGGGCGCTGGACAGCGCGCACGTGGCCTTCGCGGCCAGTATCCGCAACCCCATCGGCCTCAAGGTCGGCCCCACCGCCACCCCGGCCGAGCTGCTGGCCCTCATCCGCCGGCTCAGCCCGGACGGCGAGCCGGGCCGGCTCACGCTGATCTCCCGGCTAGGCGCGGGCCGGATCAGGGAGCTGCTGCCGCCCCTGGTGGAGGCCGTGGCCGGGATCCCGGTGGCCTGGGTCTGCGACCCCATGCACGGCAACACCTTCGAGGCGCCCAGCGGCTACAAGACGCGGCGGTTCGACGACGTGCTCGACGAGGTCCAGGGCTTCTTCGAGGTGCACCGCCGGCTCGGCACCCACCCCGGCGGCATCCACATCGAGTTCACCGGCGACAACGTCACCGAGTGCGTGGGCGGCAGCTACCAGATCGACGCCGAGGACCTGCACCAGAGGTACGAGACGGCCTGCGACCCGCGCCTCAACCTCAGCCAGGCCCTCGATCTGGCCTTCACCGTGGCCGACAGCTACCGCACCCGCCCGGACGGCTAGCCGGCCGGGAGCGGCGGCTCCCAGTCCGGCCGCAGCGGCATCCCGGCCTGGCCATCGGGGCCCAGCTTGACCCCGAGGATCTGGTGCAGCTGGATCTGGTTGCGCTCGAAACCCAGCCGCGAGCCGGCCATGTACAGCCGCCAGACCCGCGCAGTGCCCTCGCCGACCTCGGCGACGGCCTCGTCCCAGTGGTCATCCAGGTTCGCGCACCAGCCGGTCAGCGTCTTGGCGTAGTGCTCGCGCAGGTTCTCGGCGTGCCGGACCTCGAAGCCCGTGTCGTGGATCAGCGAGACCAGGTGGCCCGGTCCCTCCAGCTCCCCGTCCGGGAACACGTACCGGTTGATGAACCCGTCCCTGACGTTGGCCGGCCCGGTGTTGTCCGGCCGGGTGATGCAGTGGTTGAGCAGCCGGCCCTGCGGCTTGAGCTTCCCGTACAGGAACGAGAAGTAGCCGGGCAGCTCGGCCTTGCCGATGTGCTCGGTCAGCCCGATGGAGCTGACCGCGTCGAAGCCGGTCTCCTTCACGTCCCGGTAGTCCAGGTGGCGGACCTCGGCCAGGTCACTCAGGCCGGCCTCCTTGATCGCCCGCTGGGCCCAGGCGGCCTGCTGCTCGGACAGCGTCACGCCCAAGGCCTTGACGCCGAACTCGCGGGCGGCGTGCATCACCATGCCGCCCCAGCCGCAGCCCACGTCCAGCAGGCGCATGCCCGGCCGCAGCCCGATCTTGCGGGCGACCAGGTCGAACTTAGCCCACTGGGCCTGCTCGAGGGTGGAGTCCTCGCGCTGGTAGCACGCGCAGGTGTAGGCCATGGACGGGCCCAGCACCCACTCGTAGAACGTGTTGGACACGTCGTAGTGGTGCGAGATCGCGTTGGCGTCCCGCTGCTTGGAGTGCCGGCGCCCGATCCGCCACCGCTTGGTGACCTGGACCTCCTGGGGCGGCGGCTCCAGGCGCGGCAGCAGCAGGCGGGGCCCGCCCAGCTCGCTGAGCAGCTTGAGCTTCTCGCTCACGCTGATCCCCAGCCGTTGTGCGCTGCCCATCCGGCTCAGCGCCGCGTACATATCGCCTTCCACGTCCAGGTGCCCGGAGACGAAGGCCCGGGCCAGCCCGAGCGCTCCCGGCGCCTGGGCCAGGTAGGCCACCGCCGTCGGGGACTTCACCGTGATCCGGACCGGCGCGCTTGGCGCGCCGGCCTTGCTGCCGTCGTAGGCAATGAACTCGACTGGGGCATCCGGGCCCGCGACCCGCTCGAACACCTCGGCCAGCGCCATGTCAGCTACTCCTTACTCTCTGGTGCACCTGCACGTTCACTGGCCGCCGACGCACTTGTCGTACAGGTCAGCCAGCCGCCCGTCAGCGTCATAGGTCCGCTTGAGCTGGGCGTACTCGGGCCCGTTGTACCGGGCCCAGAATTCCTCGGGAGCGTAGAACGAGGTCGAGTACAGCCCCTTGTGCCCGCCCAGGCGGGTGACCTCGTCCTCGATCTTCCGGTTGTAGAAGCCGTCGGACTGGCCGGGCGGCAGCCCGACGGTGCCCCAGAACCCGAAGTTCACGTAGACCTGCCCCGGCCGCATCGGGTACAGCGGCCAGGTCCGCTCGCCGCGCAGCCGCAGCGGGCACATCCACACCGGGCTCATGCCGACCTCGGCGGCGAAGAAGCGGAGGAACTCCGCGCCGCGCTCGACCGGGATCTCCACGTCCTGGATGACGTCCTCGTTGCGCGGCTGGCCCCGGCGGTCGTTCAGCGCCGCGCTCAGGTGATGCCGCCGGTCGAAGGCGACCAGCTTGCGGTACACGTCCGAGCGGCGGTACCGGCGCGGCCAGGCCCGGCGGATCAGCGGCTGCTGGACCCCGAACGGGCGCGAGCACCAGAACCAGTCGGTGTCCCACCGCCACAGGTAGTCGGCGATGGTGAGGAAGTCCTCCCGCGGCCCGCGGATGGACTGGTAGTAGATCCGCTCCCGGGTGTAGTCGCTGCGCCAGGGCGCCACCTCGCTGAACGCCCCGACGGTCAGGTACATCTCGTCCAGGCCGAACATCGTGCCGTCGACGAAGTCGGCCCGGTGACCGGCGTAGCTGCCGTCGGCGGCGATCTCGGCCACCGCCGCCATGCACTCCTCCGGCCCGGAGAAGCGGAAGTGCCGCACGTGCACGAACGGGGTCACCGGCTCCAGCTCGATCGTGAGCGAGAGGGCGTACCCCAGGGTGCCGTAGGAGTTCGGGAAGCCGCGGTAGAGCGCCTCGTGCTCGCCCCCCGGCGCGGCGCTGATGACCCGCCCGTCGCCGGTCAGGATCTCCATCTCCAGCACGGACTCGTGCGGCATGCCGCTGCGCAGCGAGGTGGACTCGATGCCCAGGCCGCTCACCGCGCCGCCCAGCGTGATCGTCTTGAGCTGCGGGACGACCATCGGCATGAGCCCGTGCCGCAGCGTGGCCGCGGTGAGGTCCTCGTAGGTGGTCATGCCGCCGGTGATCGCCGTCCTGGTCTCCGGGTCGACGCACAGGACGTGGCCGAACGACGACACGTCCAGGCGCGGCCCGGTCGTGTCGCCGCGGAACCGGAACAGGTTGGAGGTGGCCTTGGCCAGCCGGACCGGGTGACCCGCCGGGATCGCCTGATAGGCGGACTGGATCCGGGCCACCGCCGAGCGGTGGCCCGGCAGGGCGGACGGGCGGACCCGGGCCGGCGCGGCGATGGCGCCGCCGCTCGCGGCTGTTGCGGTCGCTGGCCGTGACGGCGGCTGGTTCTTGTCCGCGACGTCGGTCACGCGGCCTCCCCTAACTGGACGAAGGTTCCAGGCAGTTTAACCTCAGGCCACCTGGTCATCCTCCGGCCGCTGGCCGCCAGCGGCCGGCGGGCTGGGCGCGCCGCCCGGTTCGTAGCTCAGCGCGACCTCCTCCGGGGTCATCGGCAGCCGGGCCGAAGACGGCGGCAGCCCGGTCTGGACCGCCTGGGCCAGCAGCAGGGCCATCGAGTAGGCGGGGTCCGCGCCCAGCGCGCGCTCGATGGCCACGTTCGCCAGTGCTCCTTCCCCGCACTGCCAGGCGGTGAACGCCAGCAGCGAGGCCGGGGCCGGGACGAACTCCGGGGCCGCCGCGGTGACCACGTCGGTCCACAGCCGCAGGTGCCGGCGTCGGTGCTCCGGGTCCATCCGGGCCCAGGCGTCGTCGCGCACCCGCAGGTCGGCCAGGCAGACGGCCAGGAAGGCCAGCCGGCCGCGGTCGGTGATCTCCCGGCCCTTGCGGTAGCGCCCGATCGCCTGGCCGACCGCGCCGCAGCCGGCCTCGGCCAGCGCGCTGGCCGGGCGCAGGCCGTCCTGGTCGGCCTGGGCCAGCAGCTTGTCGATCCGTCGCAGCGCCCGGGTCGTGGCCTGCCTGATCGCCCGCGCCGTGCCCGGCGGCGGCTCCAGCGTCCGGGCCAGCGCAGCGCGGTCCGGGAAGGCGTCGAGCCCGGCGTCGTTCAGGACCGCGGCGGCCGGATGCGAGCACGGGTCGTAGAACCGGCCCTCGGGCGGGCAGCAGTCCGGGTCCGAGCAGAACGCGAACCAGAAGCGCCCGGCGTCGGCCCGCAGCGGCTCCCGGATCACCAGGCCGGCATGGGGCAGTGCGCCCGCCACCTGCTCGACCACCGGGGTGACCAAGTCCGCCGGGCCGTAGCCGACCACGATCGCGGCCGGGATCTCCTGGCGGCACAGCACCTCCCTGGCGTGGCTGGCGATGTCCGCGGCCAGCTCGGCATCGGGCGGATCGGGCAGGTCGTACCGGAAGACCATGGTCACCCGGTCGCTGGGGCCGGTGACGCCCAGCACCACCAGGCTGCGGCTCGGGTGGAAGCCGAGCAGGTGCGGCACGACCGCCAGCACCCCGGCCGGCGAGCCGACCCGCACCGGGCCGGATAAGTGCGCCTGGCCCGCGCCCCGAGGGCGCTGCTCCCCGGCGGGCGGGGCCTGCGCCGGCGGGTCGGCCACCGCAGGGTCGTACTCGGATGACTGGTCAGGGGCCTGCTTGTTATCTGTCATGCCGCCAGGCTGCGCCTGGCCCCGTGCTGGCCGCGACGGGAGACCGCGCGCACCCGGGGATGACCGTCGCGGTGCACAGACCAGTTAATTGCCTTGACTCACCCGCGCCAGCCGGGCGTCTGGCCAGTGCGGGAGTTACGCACCGGGTAACCCGGGGTAGGGCCGAACCCATGTCAGCGACCGCCGCAGAGCCCGAGCCGACGCCGGTCCCGGCACCGCAGC